>NZ_VRUT01000051.1:0-29793 GCF_008039465.1 Methylobacterium sp. WL120
CAAGGGCCAGGGCAGTCAGGAAGATGTCGACCGGTTTGGGCTCACGGACCGCCGGCCCGAGCGGCTTCAAAGTCAGCCGTCCGCCTGCGATGCCCATGACGGACCCGGCCGGCATGACGTAGACGTGGCCAAGTCGGACTGGCTCGCCGTCGACAGCAGCCTTGACCTCAAGCGGCGTAAAGCGGGCCAGCACGTCCGGGAGCAGGCTTTTGTGCTCTCGGCTGAGATGCGTGACGATGACGAAGGCAACCCCGAGCGCCTCCGGCACTCCACGGAAGAAGCCCTGCATCGCTTCGATGCCACCTGCGGACGCGCCGATGCCGACGATCGGGAAGTAGTCCTGGTTCATCACCGCGTTCTCAGCCTTCGGATCGATACTGCGACGTTCGTTGGGGCCCAGCATCATGCGTTCTCGCCCGATGTCGAGGACGTCCGCGCAGATCAACCGTCGTTCGTGGCTTCCTGCACGACGTAGGCGAGGCAACGGGCCCGGGCCTCAGGGCTCTTCAGCCGAACGAACAGACGCAGCAGCGCTACCACT
Organism: Methylobacterium sp. WL120; assembly: GCF_008039465.1. Lineage (NCBI taxonomy): Bacteria > Pseudomonadati > Pseudomonadota > Alphaproteobacteria > Hyphomicrobiales > Methylobacteriaceae > Methylobacterium > Methylobacterium sp. WL120. The sequence goes on from NZ_VRUT01000051.1 coordinate 542, forward strand.
TCGGGCAAATGATCCGAACTAGTCACGACGATTTCGGTGTCCGGCGTCTCAGCTGGGTCGGCCGTCAGAAAGGTTGTGATCGGAACCCCCAGCGACCGGGCGATGCGATCCAGCGGGCTGAGGTCGCCGTCCTGCCGATCGTCACCGTTCGCCATAGCTGTCCGCCGTTTCTTACGCCGCGTGGATCAATGCACGGCGATCCCGGCCGCCCGTGGTCCCATCGCGCCGGCGACACGACGCCCGACATGATGGAGGACGTGACCAAGAAGCAAGCGGGTCTGGATGTCGGGGTCGTCTTCTGAGGCCTCGTAGGCCTCGATGAGAGATGTCACCAATTGGTTCGACGGGCCTGGGTCATCGTCCTTGCGGCGTAGTGACGGCCCTGCAGCGGTCTGCTCGCGGGACCGCCGGACGAGATCGCGCGAGGCCTGGAGCGTCTGCCGCGTTTCTTCGGCCGCTGCGCGCAACTCACGAGCAACCTCAAGGCACCGATCTGTTCGTAGGCGGTCCATCAGGAGCGCTCCGGTTTCCGTCCCATGCACGCACGTAGGTAACTGCACGGCGAACGCGACGATCGTGCACACAATTCCTAGGTGTGGCAATCCGGAGATCTAGTTTGATGGCGATCGGGAACGTCGCCCGTCAACAGTTCCCGCAAGCCAGCTTTTTGCGGGTCGCGCATAGTAGTGATCCTATTCGGGCCCCGTAAGTGAGCGATTGCTCACCCAATGCCTACCGAAGGGCGGATGCGGGACCAGCAACGATGTCCGCATTCAAGCATTGCCGCCCAAAAGCAGATCAGCGGAAATCTACCCAACCTGGTCCAAGAGCGGACGGACCGGTGCCGATATAAGCTCCCCAATGAAGGTGATTAACGCGCTTCCCGGAAGCAGACGTTCACTAAAGCGACGGTAGTCGCTCTCCACAGGTATGCCAATATGAACTAATAGATCTGAGTTTCGCTCAGATAATCCCACAGCTCGTCGGCTGCGTGATTGCGGCACTCAAGCGATCGGAACAGCCTGATCTCGATGGGCACGTCAAATTGCTCGGGCCCTGCACGGACAAGGCTGCCACGAGCCTGATCGTCCGTCGCAACCGTCTGGGGCAGCCAGGCGGCGCCGTGCCCTTCGCGCGCCATGGTCGTCAACGTTGCGGCAAGGTGTGAGGTGAAGCGGGTCGCGAGGTGAATCGGCTCCCCGTTCTGGCAACTTGCTAGGATGCGCCCAAGGCCGGAGGCCTGACTATAGGCTAGGTGGGGAACTGGATCCGCGAGCGATCCCGGCAGCGACCACATTCCCGTGCCTGCTTCGGACGGGGCGCAAAGCGGGATGAGCAGGTCATCGCCAACACGCGCGCTCTCGAACCGGTCGGCCTCAAACCGGGTCGGGGCATCCTGGTGAAAATGACAGAGTAGAAAGTGCACCTCACCGGACAGCATGATCTGCTCGCAGGCTTCCATGCTGTCTGAGATGAGGTTGAGGGTGCCCAGAGGCCGGGATCGCATGACCTGGCGAACCCATCTTGGGAAGAACGTGAACGACAAGGCGTGGGTCGCCGCTATCGAGAGCGTCGCCGTATCCTGAGCGCCGACCGCCCGTGTGTCGCGCCGAGCACGCTCCAGGCTGCGCATCAACTCGTGGGCTGCCGGCTGAAAGTGAGCGCCGGCCGGCGTCAGCGTAGCGCCCTGCGCACCCCGAGCGAAAAGGGGCGTTCCGACCCAGTCCTCAAGCGCCCGGATGCGCCGACTGAAGGCCGGCTGCGTCACACTCCGGGCTTCGGCCGCGCGCGAGAACGTCTTCTGCTCGGCTAATGCGACAAAATCCTTCAGCCAGTCCAGGTCCATCCGCCAGTCCAGCCCGATGCCGTTCGCGCATAGCGCGAACCGAACATGGCATTGGCCGAGCGCGGGTGTCCAGGCGTACGGACAGCAGCAAGCCCCGCAAGAGGGCTCACTGATCAAGCTGCCGTAGAGGCAGCAGGTAGGAGGGAACAGGACATGAAGTCATGGCTTAGCCGGCTCTATGTTCAAGTCTTCATTGCAATAGTCACAGGCGGTTTTGTCGGCTATTTCCTGCCCGACATCGCCGTGACGCTGCAGCCCCTCGCAGACGGCTTTATCAAGCTGATCAAGATGCTGCTCGCACCAGTCATCTTCGGCACCATCGTCGTCGGCATCGCCAAAATGGGCAACATGAAGGAGGTCGGCCGCATCGGCGTACGGGCGCTGATCTACTTCGAGGTCGTCTCGACCCTTGCGCTCGTCATTGGCCTCATCGTCGTCAACGTGATGCAGCCCGGGGTCGGCATGAACATTGACGCCACGCACATCGATGGCAGCGCCATTGCCGCTTACGCCAAGCGGGCCGAGGCGCAGCCCGGCCTCGTCGGCTTCCTGATGGACATCATCCCCACGACCATCGTGGACGCCTTCGCCAAGGGCGCCATGCTCCAGATTATCCTGATCTCGCTGCTGCTCGGGCTTGCTCTGGTCCAGGCCGGCGAGCGCGGCAAGCCGGTGGTTGCCGTCATCGATAGCCTGCTCGACGCGCTGTTCCGCGTCGTCGCCATGGTGATGCGGCTCGCTCCCATCGGTGCCGGGGGCGGCGTCGCCTTCACCATCGGCAAGTACGGCTTCGGGACAGTCTGGTCGCTCGCCTACCTCATGCTCGGCGTCTACGCCACGTCGATCCTGTTCGTCATGCTCGTGCTCGGCTCCGTCTGCGCCTGGACCGGGTTCTCGCTTACTAAGGTCCTGAGCTACTTCAAGGACGAGATCCTGATCACCTTCGGGACCTGCTCCACTGAGGCCGTCATGCCGCGCATGATGGCCAAGCTGGAGCGGCTCGGCTGCGAGAAGTCGGTCGTCGGCCTCGTGCTGCCGACGGGCTACACCTTCAACGCGGATGGCACCTGCATCTACCTGACCATGGCGACGATCTTCGTTGCCCAAGCCACCAACACACCGCTCAGCATCGGCGACCAACTCGTCGTCCTCGGGGTGCTGCTCCTGACCTCAAAGGGATCGGCTGGTGTGGCCGGGGCTGGGTTCGTCACCCTCGCCGCGACCTTGTCGAGCATCCACACCGTCCCGGTCGCCGGCCTCGTGCTGCTGCTCGGAGTCGACCGTTTTATGAATGAGGCGCGGGCGGTCACGAACCTCATCGGCAACGCGGTGGCCACCATTGCCATCGCCAAGTGGGAGGGTGCCTTCGATCGCCAGAAGGCCGAGGCGGCCTATCGCGACCGTGCCGCCATCGCCGCCGCGGACGTCGTCCCTGAGACGGAAGCGAGGCACGTCCTGCAGATCCCGACAGTCGTGGTCCCGTAGAGCCACGGCCCTTCCTTCACGCACTTTCCAATCCGCCCGAAAATCCGAGGAGAGAAACCATGCGTATCGTCGACGTCTGCGAGGTCACCAAGCCGATCGCCTCGCCCATCCGCAACGCATACATCGACTTTTCGAAAATGACTGCCAGCCTTGTGGCCGTCGTCACCGACGTGGAGCGCGACGGCCGCCGGGTGGTGGGCTACGGCTTTAACTCCAACGGCCGCTACGGCCAGGGCGGCCTCATCCGCGAGCGCTTCAAGGACCGCATCTTAGAGGCCGATCCGAAGAGCGTGCTGAACGAGGCCGCCGACAATCTCGACCCGCACAAGCTCTGGGCGGCGATGATGACCAACGAGAAGCCTGGCGGTCACGGCGAACGCTCGGTGGCGGTTGGCACCCTCGACATGGCGATCTGGGACGCGACCGCCAAGATCGCCGGCAAGCCGCTGTTCCGGATGCTCGCCGAGCAGAAGGGCATAGAGGCTAACCCGCGCGTCTTCGTCTACGCGGCCGGCGGCTACTACTATCCGGGCAAGGAGGACACCCAGTTGCGCGCCGAGATGCGTAGCTACCTCGACCGGGGCTACACCGTCGTGAAGATGAAGATCGGCGGCGTCCCAATCGACGAGGACCAGCGTCGCATCGAGGCGGTGCTGAAGGAGATCGGCTCCCAGGCGCAGCTGGCCGTCGACGTGAACGGACGCTTCAACCTCGAGCAAGCCATCGCCTACGCTAAGATGCTGCGGCAATACCCGTTGTTCTGGTACGAGGAGATCGGCGACCCCCTCGACTACGCCCTGCAGGCGGCGATGTCAGAGTTCTATCCGGGCCCGATGGCCACCGGCGAGAACCTGTTCTCGCACCAGGACGCCCGCAACCTGCTGCGCTACGGCGGGATGCGGCCCGACCGTGATTGGCTGCAGTTCGACTGTGCGTTGTCCTACGGCCTCGTCGAGTACCTGCGCACCCTCGAAGTGTTGGAGCAGTTCGGCTGGTCGCCCAAGCGCTGCATCCCGCACGGCGGTCACCAGATGTCGCTTAACATCGCGGCAGGGCTCGGCCTCGGCGGCAACGAGAGCTATCCGGACCTGTTCCAACCCTATGGCGGCTTCCCCGATGGCGTGAGGGTTGAGGACGGGCACATCGTGATGCCCGAGCTTCCGGGCATCGGCTTCGAGGGCAAGTCCGACCTGATCAAGGTCATGCGCGAACTTGCGGAGTAAGCGCTGATCGTCGGCCGTGCGGGACTCGTATTATCCTGCACGGCATCCCCCTGTCGCTTGGCTGTGGCCATCCGCCGAATGGCTGCAGTCTCCGTCTCCCGCTCGAAAGCAGCCATTCCGCTCACCACCCCGAGCCGCCCCTCCGGTAGCGACCCAACCCAGCCGCCTGGATCGCCGATCGCGCTTCCCATGAGCGGCCATTCGTCGGCCGTCCGACAGCATCGGCTAGGGGTGGGCGTGTCTCGGAGCTTCCAGTTGTGGAACAGACCCGCTGCGTCCATCGTCGTTTATCGGCAGCTCGGCGGCTTCCAGGAGGGGCCTAGAGGCCGGCGACGATCAGCCATGACACCTCGTATCAGCAGCCAAGCTCGCGCGTTAATGTACAACAGCTTCGCTTTGCATTATCCACAGCCGTGACTGAACTGAGGCTTTTGAACAAATGCGAACTTCGGACGGCACAGGCGTCGATCCATGGCGCGATAAGTTGCAAGCCGCCCTTGAGGATGCAGATGCGATTGGTCGCTGGCAGGTCGATGCTCGCGAAAATCTTGTCACTGGCGACGCCATGATCGCATTCCTGTTCGGCTTCACCCCTAAGTCGGCCGACGAGGGCATCCCGTTTGAAACGTTCAACGGTGGCGTCCACCCGGAAGATCGCGCGCAAGTCATGGGGCAAATCTGGCGATGCGCGACAGACGGCGGTTGGTTTATCGCTGAGCACCGCGTTTGTTCGGCGGACGGTCAGACGCGCCGGATTCTGGCTCGCGGGAAATTCGACAAAGATAATACTGGCACCGTGGTGTCGGGCCGCGGCATTGTCGTAGACATTACACGCAGCGAGGAAGGCCATAGCCCTCTTATCAAAACGAGTAAGGATCAATTAGCTATGCCGCTGGAGCGAGCGACGGACTTCTTTTTAGCGGGGTTCAGGTCACTCCAGGAGGCTGATGAGCCGAAGGCCCTCGCCTTGGCAGAGACTCTGCTGTTAGAGCTCGGTCGCAGCCTAGCCCGGGCGGAAGTTCGCGCTCGTTCCGCACCATTGCATTGATTGGACGTCGTTGCGTCGAAGTCGCGGAGGCAAAACGGCCTCGGCTCAGTATCGACAACACATGGTGCTGTAACTCCGTCGCTTCGTTGTTCTTCTGAGGGCTACTTGAACTTACGCGCGAAGCGTCCGGTTCGATAAAGACGCAGGAGATGAATGACGACCGTGAGAGTGCGAAGCCGTTTTGCGTCGCAGGCGGAACGAATGTAGACATGACGTAGTTCACTGCTCGAAAGCAGACTGGCAAAAATCCAACCGACCCGGTCGTAGGGCTCTCTCCCATGTAGCGCCTAAAAGCGGACCTTCCGCCATCTACAATGGGTCGCCAACCGCCATCCGCTCTCTGACCACACAACTGTGACAGCAAAACACAGTGATAGCGCAATGATAGCGCAGCAGCATGCGAAGATAACTGATATCAATGACTTACCCGTGCTCGCGTCCAGATCATAATCCTCGTGTCGGGGGTTCGAGTCCCTCTCCCGCTACCATAGATTTCGCCTGCTAGGTCAAGCACTTAGCAGGCTTTTTCATGGCTCTTTGAGCTGCGGAAAAATGGCTTTATGCGTTAGCTCAGTGCTAGCGCAGTGCTGGAAAAAGCCCTTTCGGTTTAAGGCTTTGGTTCCTGTTGCAGGAGCACGCTAGCGCACTTCTAGCGCAGTCATCCGCACCGCAGTAACCAGACAGGGCGCATTTTGAGCACCCCAGGCAGCCCCCAAGCTGAGCGCTATCAGCTGTTCCAACGCTCGGGCAGCACCAAGTGGCAGATGCGGTTCAGCATCCGCGGGCAGGGGCAGATCAAGCGATCCCTGGACACCAGCGAGCGTGCTCAAGCCGAACGCAAAGCCGATGAAATTTGGTACGAGGCCACGTACCGGGCCAAGCAGGGCCTCAGCGCGAAGGTGCACACGTTCGAGGCGGTGGCCCAAGAATTCATCGAGCTGATCCACCGGGAAGTGGAGCGTGGGGAACGCCGAGCCGATCAGGGTCGCAGCGAGCCCAGCATGATTCGCCGTTTCTTCGTGGGCTATTTTGGCAGCCGCTCCGTCGACGGCATCACAGACACCGATCTGGAGCGCTACGCGGAATGGCGGCGCACCTATTGGACCGAAGGACCCGGCAAGCTCATCACGCACATCGAGTACGAGCGCGCGGGGCACCGCTTGCGCCGACCCGTTCGCCGGGCAGCACCATCGCTGAGCCGGCAGCGAGGGGAGGCCGTAGTGCTGCGAGCCCTGCTGCGGCAGGCCGTGAAATGGGGCTATCTCAAAACGCCTCCTGAGATCGCTATCAAGGTTCGGCGCAAACAGGACAACCGCCGACCCAGCTTCGAGCCCCATGAGTTCACCAAGCTGGTGGAGACCAGCCTGTGCCGGCTCACCGATCCCATCATGGATGGCAGCGGCGCTGAGGTTCGGAGCAGCGACAAACGCCGCTGGCAGATCAAGCGGCTAGACGATCACACCCGGCGAGATCGCACGGTGCTCCACGCGTACGTGATGATTGGCGCCTACTCGGGCTTACGCCCGACAGAAATGTACAACCTCACCTGGGGTGACGTCCTTGGCTATCGAGCGGGAAGAGGCGCGGGCATCGCGCAGCGAGACATCCGGCTCAAGGCTCGGGGCAAGGGCATGAGCGGCACGGCTATCCCACACACCGCAGCGATCCCGTGGTTCGACACCCTATGGATGCTGTTCGAGCGCGGCATGCAGCGCGAGCCCGTGGATGGCGATCCGGTGTTCGCCAGTGGCCAGGGCAAGCGAATCAGCTCGATTGCCAATGGCTTCACCGAGCTGCTTAAGGCGGCAGATCTGGAGCGCGATCACCGGGGCATCAAACGCACCCCGTACTCATTGCGGCATTTTTACATCACCCAGCAGCTCACGCATGGAGCTGAGGTCACGGACATCGCTCGCAACTGCCGCACTTCTCTGGCCATGATCGACAAGCACTACGGGCAAGTACGGCTCGAGCGGGTGGTCGACCGGCTGCGCCCGGACTGGACGCGTGCCTGACGTGGGTCCGTAGTTGACCCGTTGCGGACCTTCCGCCCCGCTTAGTCGAATGTCCGCTCGGGAGGTAAAGCGGCCCCGAAAGCGGCAGCCATGACATCAGGATGTTTTGGCCGCCGGAGCGACTATTCCATCTTAATGGCTGCTATCGGGCTCCAAGCGGGCATTCGCGTGGTTGCAACTGAAGGTCCGCTGATGGCGCAAAGCGGCGATGCTGAATGGCGTGGTTGGGTGGAAAGCAGTCTGACTACTCTAGAGCAACGCTGCGCCTGATCAGCCTGGCCAGGATGCAGCTACACGAGCGAGCCCCGCACGTAGAGATTTTCGCCTCGGATCGGCCGATCATTCTGCGGGTTGCGGCGTCCCGTCCGCTCGTTTGGTGGGCTCGGGTGAGGCCTCAGGCTTCCCCAGCAGGCGCTCGAAGGCGACGTAGAAGGTCGGCGTGACGAACAGGGTGATGAAGGTCGCCACCAGCAGGCCGCCGATCACCACCGTGCCCATCGAGACCCGGGCGTTGGCGCCCGCACCGCTGGCGATAGCGAGCGGCACCGAACCCATGATGAAGGCGAACGACGTCATCAGGATGGGGCGCATGCGCAGGCGCGCCGCGTCCTGGGCGGCCTTCAGCACGTCCTCGCCCTGCTTGCGCAAGTCTTCGGCGAAGGCGACGAGGAGGATTGAGTTCTTGGCCGCCAAGCCGACCAGGAGCAGGAGCCCGACCTGCCCGAAGATGTCGAGGGCGAGCCCGCGGATCGCCAGGAAGCCCACGGCGCCGAAGATTGCGATCGGCGTACCGAGCAGGATCACGAACGGCAGGCGCAATGATTCATACTGGCCGGCGAGCAGCAGAAAGATCATCAGCGTTCCGAGCCCGAAGATCAGCGGCGCGTAGCCGCCGGCGATCTTTTCCTGGTAGGCGACGTCGGTCCACTCTACCGCGTAGGTCGAGGGGAGCTTGGCCTCGGCGAGCGCCTCGATCGCCGCGATGGCGGTGCCCGAGCTGGCGCCGGCCGCCGTATCCACCGCGATCTCGATAGTTGGATAGGTGTTGTAGGACAGGACCGCGGTCGGCCCGGTGACGAAGTGGGTCTGGATCAGCGAGCCGACCCGGACCGGCTCGCCGCGGTTATTCAGAACGGTGAGTGCCTCGACGTCCTCGATCGTGCGGCGGCCCGAGGCCTCGCTCTGCACGTAGACCTGGTAGACGTAGCCGAACCTATTGAAGAGGTTGACGAAGCTCGAGCCGACATAGGTGCCGAGCGCGTCGAACAGGTTCTGCAGCGGCACGCCGAGCTGCTCGGCCTTGGCGCGGTCGATCTCCAGCCGCAACTGCGGGACGCCGTAGCTGGTGGTGGGGATGGCGCGACCGACGGAGGGCAGCTTTTCCATCTCGGCGATGAAGCGGTTGGCGGCCTGGGCGAGCTTGAGGCCGCCGGTGCCGCTGCGATCCTGAAGCTCCAGCGTCAGGCCGCTGCGCGACCCGAGGCCGGGCAGCGGCGACGGGTTCACCACGCGGACCTGCCCGTCGGGATCGTGCTTGAAGCGCTTCTGCACCGTGGCGATCACGTCGTCGACGCTCTGTGTGCGCTCGCCCCACGGCTTCAGCGTCGGGATCTGGAAGCCGTAGAACGGCGCGATCGCGTCGGCCAGGATGCTGCGCCCGGTGACGCCGATCGTGTGCTCGACGCTCGGGATCTCGCGGAGCGCGTCGCCGAGGCGATCGACCACCGCGTTGGTGCGGGCGACCGACGCGCCCTTGGGCAGGACTACGTCGGCGAAGAAGTAGCCCTGGTCCTCGTCCGGCACGAAGCCGGACGGACGCGCGACGGTCATCCAAACCGTGAGGGCGGCAAAGGCGAGGAAGGCGATGCCGACCAGGGCGACATGGCCGGTGAGCCACCCGATCGCTGCGACGAGGCGGCGGCTCGCGCCCTCCAGCATCCGGTTGAACCAACGCAAGGGCGCGCGCCAGCGGCTCTCGTCCGTCGCGTCCGCCGCGCGGTGCTTGAGGATCAGCCCGCACAGGGCCGGTGTGAGGGTCAGCGAGACCACCGCGGAGATCATCACCGAGATCGCGATGGTGAGCGCGAATTGGTTGTAGAGCTTGCCGGTCAGCCCGGGGATGAAGGCCACGGGCACGAACAGGGCGGCGAGCACCAGGGTCGTGGCGATCACCGGCCCGGCGACCTCCGTAACGGCCTCGCGGGAGGCCTCGCGCGGCGCCATACCCTCGTCCATCAGGCGCTCGGTGTTCTCGACGACGATGATAGCGTCGTCGACCACGAGCCCCACCGCCAACACCATGCCGAGCAGGCTCAGGGTGTTGAACGAGAAGCCGAGCAGGGCCATCGGCCCGAAGGTGCCGACCAGCGCCACGGGCACCGCGATGGCCGGGATGAGGGTCGCGCGCCAGTTCTGCAGGAACAGGTAGGTGACGATGACGACGAGCACGAGCGCCTCGAACAGGGTCCGCACCACCTCGAAGATCGCCTCCTTAACGAACTCGGTCCGGTCGAGCGCGATCTTGTACTTGAGCCCCGGCGGGAAGCGCTTGGCGAGGTCCTTCATGGTGGCGCGGGCGCCGTCCATGACCTGGACGGCGTTGGCGTCGGGGTTCTGATAGAGCCCGAGGGTCGCCGACGGAGCCCCGTCGAAGCTCGACCGGACGCCGTACTGCTCGGAGCCGAGCTCGACCCGGGCGACGTCGCGGATGCGCACCACCGAGCCGTCCGGGTTGGCCCGCAAGAGAATGTTGGCGAACTCCTCGGGCTGACGCAGGCGTCCCTGCGTGACCAGCTGCAGCTCGAAGGCGGTGGCTTGGTCGACGGGCGGCTTGCCGAGGGTGCCGGTGGTGATCTGCGCGTTCTGCTGGCTGATGGCGGTGGAGACCGCTCCCGGGCTGATGCCGAGCGCCTCCATCTTCAGCGGGTCGAGCCAGACCCGCATCGCGTAGCGCTTGTTCGAGAAGTTGACGATGCGCCCCATCCCCTGGACGCGTCGCAATGGCTTGATCACCTGCGTCTCGGCCCAGTTGGCGAGGAACAGCTCGTCGTAAGGCGCTCCATCCTCGGCATAGAGGACGATGTTGCCGAGCCGCTGACGCGAGCTCTTGGTGATCTCGAGCCCTTGCGCGTTGACCGAGGGTGGCAGCTTGGCCTCGGCCCGGTTGGCGCGGGTCAGCACCTCCGCGGCGGCTGCATCGAGGTTCGACCCGACCTCGAAGGTGGCGTCCATGCTGACGCTGCCGTCGGTGTTGCTGGTGGAGTTGATGTAGAGCAGGTTCTGCGCGCCGTTGATCTCCTGCTCGAGCGGGATGGCGATCGCCTCGTAGGCCTGCTCGGCGCTGGCGCCGGGATAGGTCGCCTGGATGTTGATGATCGGCGGTGCGATCTCGGGGAACTGCGCGATCGGAAGCGTCAGGCCGGCGACGGCGCCGATCAGCGTGATCAGCACGGAGATGACGCCGGCGAGCACCGGCCGATCGACGAAGCGGGCGAACATGCTGGATCGTGGCTTCCGGTCCTAGGACGCCATTGTGGAGCCCGCGTTGCAACGTCCGGCCCGCATGCGTGTTCCTCTGCCGCTGGGCGGTCGCGGCGGCCGGACCCGGTGAGCTCGGGAGCGTCATCGGTGCGGGCAGCAGTCAAGTATGGCCTCGGGGCCGGGATCATCGTCCTGGCGGGCGCGGGCGGCTGGTACGCGGCCGGGCGTCCGACGCCGCACCAGATGCTCGCCGCCCTGCCGTTCACCGCGGCCAAGCCCGCCGCCACGCCGGATGAGGCGCCACTGGAAGTCCGTGTCGTGACGGCGCGCAAGGTGCCGGTCCCGATCAGCTTCACCTACACCGGCACCATCATCGCCCAGCAGGACGCGACGCTGCAGGCGCGGGTGACCGGCAACGTGATGGAACGCCCCTTCGAGCCGGGCGGCCACGTGAAGAAGGGGCAGGTGCTCTTCCGCATCGATCCGCGCCCGTTCGAGGTGGCGTTGCAGACCGCCAAGTCGCAGCAGGCTCAGGCCCAGGCGCAGCTCACCTTCGCGCAGGCCGAGGTGGACCGCACCGAATCTCTGGCCGACAAGGGCTACGCGACGGAGCAGCGCTTCCAGCAGTTGCAATCGAACCGCACATCTGCTGTCGCGCAGGTCCAGGGCGCCGAGGCCGCGATCGCCCGGCAGAACCTCAACCTCGACTACGCGGTGGTGAACGCACCCTTCGACGGACGCGCCAGCCTCTCGACCATCAACCCCGGCGATCTGGTCATCGAGAACCAGACGCAGCTCGTCTCCGTGGTTCAGCTCGATCCCATCGACGTCCAGATGGCGCTGTCGGCGGAGGATTCTGAGGCGATCCGCGCGGCAATGACGACGAAGGGCGGCGTCACGGTTGCGGTGCTCGACGCGAAGGGCAAGCCGGTTCGCGAGGCCAAAATCTACCAGCTCGACAACCGGTTCGACCCGCGGACCGCCCGGCGGCTGGTCCGCGCCCTGATGCCGAACACCGACGAGCGCTTCCTGCCGGGCCAGTTCGTCCGCGCCAGCATCCGCACGGGCACGAAGGAGCGGCTCCTGGTGCCGACCGCGTCCCTCGACGCGCAGCTCGCCCAGCAGATCGTCTACGTGGTCGACGCCGAGGGGAAGGTCCAGCAGAAGCCCGTCACCACCGGCGATACCTATGGCGGGAACACCGCGATCCTCGACGGGCTCTCCGACGGCGACCAGGTGGTGGTCGATCACCTTCAGGAGATGCGCCAAGACCTCAAGGTCGTGGTGCGGCCGGCCGGCGAGGTCGCGCCGGACGCCAGCCCCGCGGAGACCGGCACGCCGGCCGAGGCGGAGCCGGGCTGAGCGGACGCTGGGCGCCGCACCCCGTCACTCCAGACGTCTCGCAACCGGAACGCCATGTCGATCCTTCGTCTCGCGCCAGCCCTCGCCGCCCTCTTCGTCCTCCCCTTCGGGCCGGCGGTCGCAAAGCCCTCCGGCTGCCGGGCCACGCCCGCGGCCTATGCTGCCCTGAAGCGCGGCATGAGCTACCATCGGGCGGTCGAGCGCCTCGGCTGCCCCGGCCGGCGGGTGACCCATATGACGATCGGCCAGACCGAGCGGGCGACCTACACGTGGCGCGGGACGGGCACCTACGGCGCAAACCTCACTGTCTCGTTCCGCAACGGCCACTTAACGAGCAAATCGCAGCTTGGACTGAATTGACGCCGCCGCAGCGACTGGCCTGAGAGGGACGCGGCTCGCTCGAACAGCTGCTTCTAGACATAGGAAGCAGCGTCCAGAACGACGAAGTTGGGTCGGATTCTTACTGTCTGCTTGCGACTGCGAGCATGTCGTCGCTCTACACCTCTGGACGCACCGCCGAAATCAATGTCGATCATCGCGTTCACGATGACTTAGAAGGCATTGCACGCCAAACCTTCAGCATCTTTAGCCATAACCCTGCACTGCTTATGCAACTGCGCGGCCCATTCGTTAGCTTAAACTTAATACAATCAATTCAATACAAACAATAAGGTAATAATGGGATTATCGAGATGAAAATCATATGGTTTGAGGCTCAGTTCCGAGCAATTATAGCTCCTAACGAGCCAATGGGTGACTGTTTCGAGGCATTTGGCGCAGATTTAACTACATTGAAAGATTGGCTCCGCCTTCAGAAAACTAACGGGATAATATTCACAATTCTTCCAGAAATTCATGATCCGAATAACATGCTTGAAATAATAAAGATGAAGTTTTTTAGTGGAAACATGGATGTTTCTTCATGCAGAAAAGTCAATGATGATATCATGATATTCAAATCGGCGTGGCACGGCGCACCTGATACTGTTTGGTCGAAATTCGGGGATCACCATGCTGTTTGAATATTATAAAATCTCTACGGCAGCCCGCATCATCTCATCGTTGACATCGATATAGCGCTGCGTTGTCGAGAGATGCCGATGCCCGGCGAGCATCATGATGGCCTTGGGTGAAATACCAGCATGAGCCAGCCGCGTGATGAACCAGCGCCGCCCGCTGTGGCTTGAGCCGCCATCAAGCCCGGCGGCATCGTACCAGCCGCGTATGAGCTGACACAGGGTGTTTGCGCTGAACGCCGAGCGCTTCTGGGTGATGAGCACCGGCTGCAGCAGGCCAGGGGGTTGCGCGAGGCTTGCTCGGTACTGCTCCACCTCTCTGCGCAGCCGGGCGTTCAGGAACACCACGCGGGCATGGCCGCCCTTGGTCACCGCTGCGCTGAGCCGCAGCTGCTCGCGTACCTTGCCCTCGTCGTCGAGGAGATCGCTCCAACGGAGTGATGCGATCTCTCCCACCCGCAACCCAGCTAGGTAGCTCAGCATCAGCGCCATGCGATTGCGTGGCCCATATTTGCCTTGGCTCACTACCGCTGCAAGCCGCCGGAACTCCGCCTCGGTGGGCACCCTGGCCTGCTTCATTGAAATCTCATGCTTTGTGCGGTTCAGCGACAAAGCATGCTGTTTCCAATTGGCTGGAAGGGCGAGGCCTAGAACTAAATCAGCGCCAGCAGAGATTTAGCTTCACATCGAATATCATAAAACATAGCTTTTATGATGTTGGGTCGATTATGCAGATCAACTTTCGCTATCCGCGCGGCCAACCAGCGCTTGGGTCGGCAAGCTAACCATCTGGAAGCGATCCGTTTCAAATTCTCGGAAGGTCTGCTTCGTGGCAGGCCGGCAGAGGATAATCTACGTCTGATACCAATCGACGCTGAGGGTGACTCACGGAGTTTCGTTGCGTTTGCGGATCTGATTCGATGAGGCGAACCGGGAGGGTTTGCCATGTCGGCTGCGGTGGCGTTGCGGCAGGATTTCACGGCCGATGATCTGCGGAGGCTGGCCAGGGCCGGCCGGGATGCGGGTCAGGGCCGCCGTCTGCTGGCGTTGGCCGAGATTTACGATGGCGGCAGCCGCACGGACGCCGCCCGGATCGGGGCGGTGAGCCTGCAGACGGTGCGCGACTGGGTTTTGGCCTTCAACGCCGAAGGACCGGTCGGCCTGATCGACGGCAAGGCACCCGGCAACCGTCCCAAGCTGAACGAGACGCAGCGCCAGGCGCTGGCGCGGATCTTCACCTCCTACGACGACATCCTCGATCGGTGTTGTGAGGCCTGGAAACGCTTCGTCGCCCAACCCTGGCTCATCATGTCCATCGGACTGCGCCAGTGGGCCTATCGGTTTTGATCAATGCCGGTTGGTATGAGTTGGGTGGCTTTCTGCCCGACCGCTTTTTGGTTGCATGTCCATGAAGCCGGACGTTTGCCCGGCGTCTGTACCGACCGATGCTCGCGCGTCGCCTTGGGGCAGTTGGCGGACAGGGAGGCTGGGTACACCCGGGACCGGGCAAGCGAGGAAAGGCTTTCCTCAGGGCCTCTCGCCCGGGGCCCGAACTTGCGCGCCGCCGAACACGACGGCTTGCCGCAACGGCGGTCGCGACAGGCCGTAGATCAGGCGCGGTTCCGCCGGTGCGCTGACCGCATCCAGCGCGGCGCGATGCTCCTCAGACAGCACGACATCAAGCGCGGCGATGTTGTCGGTGACCTGCGCCGGCCGACTGACGCCCATCAGCGTCGAGGCGACTCCCGATCGTCCGATCACCCAGGCGAGCGCGACGTGCGCCGGCGATTGCCCGATGTCTTCCGCCACCCGGCGAACCTCTTCGACGATGGTCCAGTTGCGCGGCGTGAACAGGCTGTCGCCGAAGGGATTGGCCCCGTCGAGCCGTTTGTCGTCGGCGGAACGCATCGCGCCCGACTGCGCCGCATCCTTCGGCAAGCCGCCCACACGCGGACCCGCCGCCTCCACGGTAGCGCGGTCGTACTTGCCGCTTAGCAGCCCATAGGCGAGCGGCGACCACGGTACCATGCCCAAGCCGAACTCGGCTGCGAGGGGGATGTGCTCGTCCTCCACCTCCCGGTTCACGAGCGCGTAGAAGTACTGCAGCGCGATCGGCCCCGGCAGCCCACGCAGGGCGGCCAGCGTCGTGAGCTTGGCAACGTACCAGGCGGGTGTGTTCGACAGGCCCCAATAGCGAACCTTCCCGGCGCGCACGAGACCAGCCATGGTCTCCAGCAACTCCTCGGCCGGCGTAACCCCGTCCCAGATGTGCACCCAGTAGAGATCGACGTAGTCGGTCTGCAAGCGGCGCAGCGAGCCTTCCAGCGCCGCGTGGACATGCTTGGCACCGTTGCCGCCCGCGTGCGGCCCGTTGCCCGTGGCGAACCCCGACTTGGTCGCAAGGACGATCCGGTCGCGCAAACCGCGTTCGCCGATGAAGCGCCCGAGCATCGCCTCGCCCTCGCCACCCGCGTACACGTCGGCCGTGTCCACGAAATTGCCGCCCCGCTCCAGATAGGCGTCGAACACGGCGCGGCTGCCGGCCTCGTCCAGCCCCCAGCGCGCCGTGCCGAAGGTCATGGTGCCGAGCGCGAGCGGACTGACCGCAAGGCCGGAGCGGCCGAGCGTTCGGTAGTGGGTGAGGTCCATTGTTGCATATCCCTGCTGATCCCGCACAGGATAGCGCCGCCGTTCGCGGGGGATTAGCCCGTATCATCCGCAAGGGCTTATGAACGGGATGCAGCAATGCGACGGGGCACACTCGACGATCTGGCGGCGTTCGCAAGGGTGGCGCGCACCCGCAGCTTCACGCGTGCGGCGGCCGAACTCGGCCTTTCGCCCTCGGCACTCAGCCACGCCGTACGGGGGCTGGAGGAACGACTCGGCGTTCGGTTGCTCGCGCGAACCACGCGCAGCGTCGCTCCGACGCCGGCGGGCGAGCGGCTCATGCGGTCATTGGCGCCAGCGCTGGCGGAGGTCGAAAGCGGGCTCGCTGCGCTCGCCGACTGGCGGGGTGAGCCATCCGGGACGCTGCGGCTAACGACCTTCTCCTCGGCCGCGCGCCACGTGCTCGACCCCGCCCTGCCGCGCTTCCTCCTCGATCATCCGGCCGTCTCCATCGAGATCGTCATCGACGATCGCCTGACCGACATCGTCGCGGATCGGTTCGATGCCGGCATCCGCTTCGGCGAAACGGTGGAGCGAGACATGGTGGCCGTGCGCCTAGGGCCGGACCTGCGCACGGTCGTGGTCGGCACACCCGCCTATTTTGCGTGCCATTCACGGCCCGAGACGCCGGCGGACCTGGAGGCGCACAACTGCGTCAATTACCGGCTGGTCGGCGGGGGTGGATTGCTGCCGTGGGAGTTCGCGCGCGACGGCCAAGACGTTCGCGTTCGCGTAGGCGGCCAACTCACCGTCAACGATGCGGTCCTGACAGGGGCCGTAGTGCGGGCCGGCGCCGGACTCGGCTACATGCTGGAGGAGGATGCGGCAGCTGATATCGCGGCGGGCCACCTCGTGCAGGTCCTTGCGGACTGGTGCACGCCCTTTCCCGGTTACCACCTCTACCATCCGAGCCAGCAGGCGACACCGGCGCTTCGTGCCCTGATCGATGCCGTGCGTTGGGTGCAGGCATGACCTGATCCGTTCCATCGCCGTCGCGGTTTCCGACGACCGCAGCGTGGTTGTCTCGCCACGCAGCGGTCCGACAGCTTTTCGCCAGCCGAGAGAAGCGGTGGAACGGCGAGGTCGGGTCGGGTGCCGACTGTTCGCTCTAAGACGGGACCGGGTGGATCACTGCCAGTCCGATTTCAGGCGGCTCAAGCATCCCAGCGGACGCAGCTATCTCACAGGCCGGTGATCCACCATGGAATGCCGCTTCCTTGCAGCGGTGGACATCAAAATCGTGCTGCGACCCCGCCCATGATCGTGCGCGGCGTACCGGGTGTGGCGTAGCGGTTTTGGAAGGCGCGGTCGTAGTAGGTGGTGTCGAGCAGGTTGTCGACGTTGAGGTAGACCCGCACCTGCGGCGTAATCCAGTAATACGAGATCAGGTTGAACACCGTGTAGTCCGGCAGACGGAAGGTCGAGAGGGCCGTCCCGGCCTGCCGTGCGCCAACATGGGTAACGCCACCACCGAAGCCGAGGCCGCGCAGCTCCGCCCCCTGGAACTCGTAGACGCTTTGCAGGGCGAGGGTGTCGGCGGGGATGTTGGCGATCCGAGTCCCCACGGGCAGCGTATTGTCGCGAGCCACGGCGGCGTCTGCATGGGTGTAGGTGCCGATGATCCGCCAGCCAGGCGCCAGATAGCCGGCGACGGTCAAGTCGAAGCCCCGGCTGCGGACCTCGCCGGCTGCAACGCTGAAGTTCGGATCGACCGGATCAACGGTGAGGACGTTGGTGCGCCGGATGTCGAACAGGGCTGCCGTGGCACTCAGCTGCCCATCGAGCAGGCTGAGCTTGGTGCCGATCTCATAGCCCTCACCCTGCTGGAAGGCGAAGGGCTGCCCCGCGCGGTTCGTGCCGGTGTTTGGTAGGAAGGAGCGACCATAGCTGCCGTAGAGCGAGACCGTGTCCGCAAGATCGTAGGAAAGGCCGAAGCGCGGCGTCGCGACCGTGTCCTGCAGGCTGGTGGAGCGCCCGGTCCGGTAGTCGGTCGAGACCAGGCCAAGGCTTTCGACGCGCACGCCCACGAGCGCATGTAGGCGTGGGGTGATGTCGATCTGGTCCTGAACGTAGCCGCCGTAGCTCTCCGTGTTCTGGAGGAAGTTGGTGATCGAGGCGAGCGGCGGCCGCGCCGCCTGTCCGTAGCGTGGGGCGAACAGGTCGAGGGTGAAGGGGAAGAGGTTCGCGTTCGAGCGGTCGAAAACCTCGCGGTATTGGTAGCTGTCGTACTCGAAGCCCATCAACAAGGTGTGCCGGAAGGGACCGGTCTCGAACTTGCCTGCGAGGTTGAGCTGCAGGTCGATGTCGGACCAGCTCAGGTCCCGGTGCTCAAAGGTGCGGCGCAGGGTGCGGCCGTCCTGCAGGACGTTCATGGCGCCCACGCCGTCGCCCAATAGGCGCCCGCCGAGGGCTTGGGCGCCGGCCGTCACTACCCAGTTCGAGTCGAGCCTGTGCTCGATGCGAAGCTGCCCCAGAGCGTTGTCGTTGCGCACCGGCGGGATGCCGGGCTCGCCGATGAAGCGGTTGCGTGGAAGTGCGCGGATGTTGCCGTTGATCGGCACGACGCCCCGGTCGAAGGTCGTGGCGGTGCTCATCACCTCGCCCTCCAAGGTGATCGTGGTGTCGGCGGTCGGCTTCCAGGCGATGACGGGGGCGATGTAGAAGCGGTCACCGCTCACGAAGTCGCGAAAGCTGCCATTATCCTCGACGGCCCCCGTGACCCGAGCGAGCACCCGCCCCTCCTCATCGAGAGCACCGGTGGCGTCGAAGGTGCTGCGCTTCTGGTTGAAGCTGCCGTACTGCGTGCCGATCGCGAGGGCGCGTTCGGCGAGCGGCTGCTTGGTGACGATGTTGAAGGTCCCACCGGGATCGCCGCGGCCGTAGAGGAAGGCTGAGGGACCCTTCAGCACCTCGATCCGCTCGATGGAGACCACGTCCGGCGAGTTCGGGAAGCCGCGGTTGATCGGAAACCCATTGCGGTAATACTCGCCGGTGTTGAAGCCGCGGATCGTGAACTCCGTCAGCCCAAGGCCGGCGAAGTTATTGGCCCGGCCGACGCCGGCGAGGTCGAGGGCAGTGTCGACCCGCGTCGCGGCGGCATCCTGAAGAACACTGTCCGGCACGACGACCACGGTCTGAGGCACCTCGCGAAGAGGCGTGTCGGTACGTGTCGCGCTGACGCTCTCACGAGCAAGGTAGCCATCCACCTTGCGGGGCGGCCCGTTAGCCGTTCCGCCATTGCCTACGACGGACAGCTCGTCGAGCTGCACCTCCTGCGAAGCGTCAGTTGCAAGCTGGGCTACCGCAGAACTGGGTCCGAAGCTGACTAGCGAGCCTGATTGGGCCAATAATACTAATGCGGTTGACGCTGCGAGATGGATTACGCTTCGGAATTTTGGGTGCGGAAGAGTCACAGACGATAACCAGCCTTTATTGAGGCGGCATCGTTACAATCCAGAAACAAAAGCGGTCAAGGCGGCATTAATCTATGTGAACAAGGTTTGTTTGTAGAAGCTTCAATGTGGCCCATGATGCGTCTGGAATCATTCTAAAAAATCAGCCCTTAAGCATTCGCGTGTGGCCCTAGCGTGACAGTGATCAGGGCGATTGAGGAGCAACGATAAGTCGAGACCCGTCCGTCCGCTCTACGATCGGGTTGGGTGGGAACCGGTCTCTCCGCTTCGAAGCGTGGTGAGCTTGAGGTCAGACAAGATGGTGGCGGCAGGGAACGCATCGCCTCCGACGTTCGCTGAACCGCGGTGTCAACGAGGGCAGATCGACGTTCAATAGCCATCGGCCACTGATGCCTCGGCGGATCGAATGCTTTGACGACGGAGCCCCTACAATTTCGGATAATCGATCCCAGAACGCCCGAAGCGCCGTTCCAAGAGGGTTCACATCGACGATATGGAGTGAACCAAGAAAAAATCGGATCTTGGTGGGAGACACGATATGGACGCCACGCCGACCTCGCCAGACCGATCCGTTGATGGAGCCGCCGTCATGCGGCGCGTGGGCTGGCGGATCATCCCGTTCCTGGTGCTCTGCTACTTTATCGCCTACGTCGATCGGGTAAACGCGGGTTTCGCCGCCCTCACCATGAACAAGGATCTCGGCCTATCGCAGGCCATGTTCGGCATCGGTGGTGGCCTGTTCTTCGTCGCCTACGTGCTGTTCGAGGTGCCGAGCAACATCGCGATGGAGAAGTTCGGCGCGCGGCTCTGGATCGCGCGTATCATGATCACCTGGGGCATGGTCGGCGTGGCGATGGCGTTCATCGTCGGCCCTTACAGCTTCTATCTGTGCCGATTCCTTCTCGGCGCTGCCGAAGCGGGCTTCTTCCCCGGTGCGCTCCTGTACCTGACCTACTGGTTCCCCAAGGCGTACCGCGCCCGCATCGTCGCCATGTTCATGGTTGCGATCCCGATCTCCAGCTTCCTCGGCTCGCCGATCTCGGCAGGCCTGCTGCAGCTTGAAGGTGCCGCTGGGCTGCACGGATGGCAGTGGCTCTTCATCGTCGAGGCAATCCCGGCGGTGCTGCTCGGGCTGGGCGCCCTGTTCATGCTGCCGAGCCGACCGGCGGAGGCTAAGTGGCTCTCACCCGAGGAGCGGGCATGGCTTCAGGATCAACTCGCGGCGGATCGCTCCGGGACATCCCCGGTCGGGCACCACCTGCCGCTGCATAAGGTGCTGACCAACAAGTACGTCTGGGCGCTGGCGCTGATCTACTCGGGGTCGTCGGCCACCAGCAACGCGCTCTCGCTGTGGCAGCCGCAGATCCTGAAGGCGTTCGGCCTGTCCAATCTGGAAACGGGCCTGCTTAACATGATCCCGTTCGGCATCGCCTCGGTGTTCATGATTTTCTGGGGTCTACGAGCCGACCGGACCGGCGAGCGGGTGTGGAGCACGGCTTTGCCGCTGGCCGCGACTTGCCTGTGCTTGTTCGCAACCAACCTCACCTCCTCGCTTACGGTGACGATGGTGCTGCTGAGCCTCGTGCTGATGGGCAACTACGCGATCAAGGGACCCTTCTGGGCAATGGCCACCGAATGGCTTTCGGTGGGCACCGCCGCTGCCGGGATTGCGGCGATCAACACCCTCTCGCATCTGGGGACCGGCATTGCCTCGTGGCTGCTCGGCGTGATCAAGGACCAGACCGGCAGTTTCCCCCTCGCGCTACTGCCCCTCGTATTCCTGACCGGCTCGGGCGCGATCATGACCCTGATCCTCGGCCGCGGCTTGCGTGCCCGGGCCGCAGCCCCTGCTCCGGCCGCCGCGGAATAGTTTTGACCGTAACCATGATCGCAAGGGAGCGGCGATGATTTCGCGACGCGTATTCCATGGTGCCATCGTAGGCTTGGCTGCGGCGAGTGCCTGGTCGCAACACGGCGCGGCCCAGGAAGCCGCCATGACGGCTATCGATGCCCACGCGCATGTCTTCAAGCGTGGCCTGCCGTTAGCCGCCAATAGTCGATATGCGCCCGACTACGATGCGACGCCGGAGGATTACATCAGGAATCTGGAAGCCAACGGCATAACGAATGGCGTCCTCGTCCAGCCGAGCTTTCTCGGAACCGACAACAGCTACATGCTGGAGGCGCTGAGACGTTACCCGGACCGTTTCCGGGGCATCGCCGTCGTGCAGCCCGACATCCAGCAGGATGCGCTACGGGAACTCGCTGCCGCCGGGGTGGTCGGCATCCGGCTCAACCTGATCGGCGGGCAGAACCCACGGTTCGATGCCGATCCGTGGCCGATGTTCCTGAAGCACCTCGCCGATCTCGACTGGCAGGTCGAGATCCAGGCGGAGGCCCGTCGATGGCCGGAGTTGCTCCCCCTCTTGCTGAAGAGCGGCGTGAAGGTCGTGGCGGACCACTTCGGCAAGCCTGACCCCAAGCTCGGCATCGACGATCTGGGTTTTCGGCAATTGCTGGCCGCGGGGAATACGGGTCGCGTCTGGGTCAAGATCTCTGGTTCGTACCGCAACGGTGCCGGCTTACCGGCGGCTGCGATGCCGCTGCTGCGCGAGAGCTTCGGTCTCGATCATCTCGTTTGGGGAAGCGACTGGCCTAACACCCAATTCGAGGCGACGACGGGTTACAGCCAGGTGCGGGGCGAGTTGGACGTCTGGGTCCCGGATCCGGGTGATCGCCGCGTCGTCCTGGATGCAGCGCCGCGCAGGCTGTTTTGGATGATGCGCCGATAGAGACGACGTGACGACAGCAAGGAGGGCCGCGTCGGGAAGCACGACGTCGACGTCGGTGGGCGCCCGATGCCCGGATCGACATCGGGCAGGTGTAAGGAACGGCATGAACACGAACGATCTCACCGCCGCCCGGGCCGATCTCGCACCGACCGGCGTCCTGCGCGCGGCAATCAATTTTGGCAATCCGGTCCTGGCCCAGAGAGACCCCGTCGCGGGCGAGCCCCGCGGCGTCTCGGTCGTCCTTGCCACGGAGTTGGCTCGTCGGCTTGGCGTCCCGGTCGAGTTCCATGCCTTCGAGGCCGCCGGCAAGGCCTTCGAAGCCTTGAAGGAAGGCGAGGTGAATGTGGCATTCCTCGCCCGCGAGCCCGAACGTGCCGCCGAGCTCGCGTTCACGGCACCCTACGTCAACATCGAAGGTACCTATCTGGTCCTCGTCGGCTCACCTCTGCATGGGATCGACGATTTAGACCGGGCCGGGATACGCATCGCTGTCGGCTTGAACGCCGCATACGACCTGTTCCTCACTCGGACATTGCGACATGCCGAACTGGTGCGGGCGCCGACCTCGGCCGCAGCGGTCGATCTCTTCCTCGACCACGGGTTGGAGGCCGCGGCCGGTGTCCGGCAACCCCTCGAACGGGTCGCGCGCGAACGCAGTGGCCTTCGAGTGGTCAACGGCCGGTTCACGGCCATCGACCAAGCAATGTGCATGATCCCCGGGCGACCAGCAGGCCTCCTCTTTCTCATGGACTTCACCGAGGACGCCAAGCGCTCGGGGTTGGTTGAGAAAGGTTTGGCTGAAAGCGGACAGGATAGAGCGCTCGTCGCGCCGCTTGAAACCGGTTCAACGATCACCGGCAATCGCCCGTAAAAATCATCCGGTACGGGAGTGTTCTCCTAAATCCGACAGGTTCCGAAAAAGTCGGCGATTGCATACCCACGGTATCCTGTCGACATTCCATGTAGAGGTCCGCTTTCGGGTAGCGTTGTTGGCGGCATTCGCGACCAGGTTGGGTCGGATGCAGAAGGTCCGCTTCCGTGTAAGCTGCCTAATTCTGCCGTTCGTGCAAATCCGAAGAGTAAGCCGAGACCGTCATGGGATAATCGGCAGGGAGGCCCCACTAGGCCCTGTAGACTTCCGACATGAGACCGAGCCGTACGAGCTACCAGCTCAGCGTTTTGTACTCTTTGCCGTCCTCAAAGCTGATCATACCTTCAGGCTGAATGAAGCGCCAATACTCGGCAGGCGTGAGCTCGCGCTGCTTCTCGGCGGCCACGACGCTGCATAAGGTGAGGCCCTGAGGGCTTGCATGAACAACTCTGATCAACTTGGTCAGCTTAGCAGCCGGGAGTTAATTGCCTTTGGTTTAGACGGCGACAGTCTGCGTGGTGAGCACTACTAGATCGCCTGATTACCCAGCTTTGATGGCCATCCACGCTCTGTGAGATCTGAACTTCGGCGAGTTCAGGTACCGAGGAAGGTAGGGCTATCAATTCACCAGAGGGCTCGCGGAAGCCTACGTTTCCAGCGCTCACCGGGCCGCAAGGTGGTGACCTCCTTGGTGCGCGTTGCGGAACGCACACGCGCAACAGCAGACTGCGGATTTGCGCTGGCATCAACCTCAGCGATAGCGACAACAGCCGAAGCAGTAGCTGGCCTTTGCGTATGTAACTCATCAGCACCCGGTTTCGCGGCTGTAGCTACAGACGAGGCCTTCGTACGATTAGCCGGGGGCTTCACACGACGCACGCGTGCCAGCCGCTCCTCTACAGGCGCTTTACGCACTTCAAGGATTTCGGGCTCGACAGGCATATCAAATATCGGCACGAGGCTCGGCAGCACCCGCCGAGCTGGCGTGTGAGATCGTGAAGTTTCGGAGTGAAGCAGGGGTGCAGGCTGCATCTCGGCAGGCTTGTCAGCAGCGGCTACCGTCAGCCCCCCCCACAGGTCCTGACCTTTACGGGAATGTGCTGTGGCTTCGGTGAGCGAGGCGCGGGATGTACGGGTATGCTTGATCTCGACCGTGAACGGGCGCGCGCTGCGACGCTTCATGTATGGAAAAATCCTGACAAAATCTGGCTCAGCGATGCAAATCACGCCGACTGCAGATGCACATCATATGGGATGGTTCTGTTCTTTGTCTAGGTCACGTTCGGTTGGAAAATTCTCGTCATCACAAGCTTTTTGACACGATGCCAAGGGCAAGAACAACGTAAGCACCGACGAAAAACCAAGTCCTGAACTTCACTACTATGGGTCCGATCATTGGGATGCGCATGTACAAGCTAGCGACGGCGAGCCCGATGAGTACGAGCGACACGAGGAACGTGATGGCGCGTGGCGGTGAGAGATTCAGCATGGTCCCATCCTCGCGCCGCATGGTTGAAGAGTGGTGAAGCCAACAGATCGGTCCGCAGCCCGACTGTTAGAGGCCGCTCGTACTGCCGGGATCGCCCATCAGCATTAACCATCTGCTTACCCAAACCCGCGAGGTTGCCGCCCTGCATTCGCTGAGGAGGAAGCATGTCCGACACCATCGACACCGTTGGGGTTGCCGGCGACCGTATCCGCTCGATCATCGAGCGCGTGGAGAAGGTCGATGAGGAAATCAAGGATCTGATGGAAGCCAAGAAGGAGATCTTCCTGGAGGCCAAGGGCGAGGGGCTGGACGTGAAAATCCTCAAGGAGATCCTCAAGCTGCGCAAGCTCGATCAGGACGAGCGGGACGAGCACGAGACACTGCTCGACGTCTACATGCGTGCGATGGATGCTCCGAGCCCAGCGCCGATGGCCGAGGCTGCCTGAGCGGCAATCGCTAACGTAGGCGAACGCCGAGCTGTCGTGTGGTTCAGAGGATCTCCACTGCAGCGCGCATCATCTCGTCATTCACGTCGATGTAGCGCTGCGTGGTTGATAGATGACGATGACCGGCCAGCATCATGATCGCCTTGGGCGAGATCCCAGCATGGGCGAGACGTGTGATGAACCAGCGTCTGCCGCTGTGGCTTGAGCCGCCATCTAACCCGGCCAGATCGTACCAGCCCCGCATGAGCTGGCACAGCGTGTTCGCACTGAACGCAGAACACTTTTGAGTAACCAGCATGGGCTGCAGCAGGGCAGGGGGCTGCGCGAGGCTGCTGCGGTACTGCTCCACCTCCTTGCGTAGCCGGGCGTTCATGAACACCACGCGGGCATGGCCGCCTTTGGTAACAGCCGCGCAGAGACGAAGCTGCTCGCGTACCTTGCCCTCACCATTCAAAGGATCGCTCCAACGCAGCGAAGCTATCTCTCCCACCCGTAACCCTGCGAGGTAGCTCAGCATGAGGGCCATGCGGTTGCGCGAACCGAACTTGCCCTGACTCACAACCGCCACCAATCGCTTGAACTCGGCCTCCGTGGGCACGCGCGCCTGTTTCAATAGAACCTCACATTTTGTGCTTCTCAGCTGCAAAGCATGATGTTTCCAGATTGATGTAAGGGCGAGCGGTTCATCATTTCCAGTGATATCAATAAGTTAGCGCCTAACATCACTAAATGTAGATTTTATGATGTTGTAGACGGCGTTGAAGCTCAGCTTTTCCAACCTGCGTAGCCACCAGACGCAGCTGCGGTGACGGCGTACACCGGCTGCTTGCGACCCAACTTCGCCTTTGAGGAGCTCCAACCTAAAGCTCGAAAGCAGACATCTCGCAACGAAGCGGTCGCTACACGGCAACCATGCTTGTGCGCCGACGACGGAGGGAAAATTCACCCAGAGGCAGTCGAGCAGAGATCAACGGCCTCAAGTTAAGGCACCTCTTCCCTCGGAGAACGCTCACTGCGCGGCGCATAGAGTGAGAGCCCTTCGGCTTTCTTCGCTTGGATGCGTTCGCGAAGGGACACTGCCCGCTGTGCAATGGCAGCGGCATCGCATCGGCGGCAGGGTCCACCGCGACCGGCGGCCTTACAGTCGGCGGGATGCTGGCATGTACGGCGTGGCATGACGGCGAGGAACAGTCATATCGCTGTCGGCAGTTAGGCCCTGGACGCCAAGGCGCAAGCCTTGGGTACGGCGCCTTCGTCCGAGAGGGCTTCCAGCTCTCTCAGGCTCAGGATGCGGCCGTCCGGTCCCGTGATGGTAACGTCAGTCAGCTTGCTCTGGATCAGGTCACGGTTCTTGCGCACAGCCCATTCCGGCGTCGGACAGTTGTAGGTCACTGTGCCGTTCTTCGAGAGACCCCGAACGATGTAGAGTGGGCGCTCTACCATCACAAGTCGATCCCTGCGGCCCCAAGGATGGCGCGCTGCTTGATGATGCCTATGCGAAGCGAACGGACCACATGCTCAAACTCAGGGACCAGCGGATCGCCACCATCTCGGAGCACGGAGATCGTCTCCGAAAACGCGGATAGCACCGTCTCATCGAGGATGACGTTCAGGGCCGTCCGGTCGCGCAAGCGCTGGCAGGAAAAGTTCTCAACGGGGTTTTGGTACGCCATGGCGCATCAACCAGCCTGTCCCAGGTTCGGTTCGGTGACGACCGTTCAAAAACGTTGCCGGCGACCCGCCTATGGAGGGGGCAAGCAGCGTCGCCGCGGCTGATCGAAGGGGAATTCGTCGGCTGCTAATGCAGGAGGAATAAGACGCCTAGCGTGTTTCAAAGGCGTAGCTGCAGCATTTCACTTAAGTTGTGGCGTCAGCCAACAGAACCTAGGAGAGTGCTGCTTTCTGAGGAGAGCCACATGTCTCGCTACGTCATCGATAGCTGTGACGATGAACACTTGATCCTTGGCGACGAGGGCATTGACTTCGATACCCTGGAAGATGCTCGCACGGCCGCGTTGGCAGCCCTTCCGGATATGGCTCGGGACAAGCTGGCCACTGGCGATCATCGGACCTTCTCAACCGCCGTGCGAGACATGGACGGTACGGTATTCTACCGTGCGACCCTTACGCTCGCGGACGAATGGCTGAACGCGCCGAACAGATAGCCTCCCCTTATTCAGCCTCATGAACTGCAATCAAGCTGCGCCTTTTTAATTTTTGGATTGCTGGCGCGCAATGTCTTGACCGATCTGAAGCAGCAGTAGGCGCATCAGAATCTGCATTTCCGGCATGTCGTAAGCTTTGATGTCTTCGTAGATGTCGAGGCAAGCCTGGGCTGGCCGCCGGAAATCTGACGTTCAACCTTCAGATCAGGCCGGCACCGCGATCTGCTTTCGCACGAAACAGAGGTGGGCGGCCTCTGCAAAGGCGTGCCGTTTGCCCGCTATTCTCGCGTAGGCAGCCTCGTCGATATCACGCAAGCGCGGACGGGCCGCCGAGGTTCTAGGCGCGGTGCCCGCTCCCCTCGGTCATCCCTGCTCCAGTAGGTTCGTGAAGTTCGCGACGATCCCGGGCATCCGGCTGCCCTTTCGGGACGAGGCCATCAACCGGACACGGTAGCGAGCGCCGTTTTCCCCCTCAATCGTCCGCTCGGAGGGTCGGCTCGCCGCCAGCACAGTCGGGATCTCGTCCAACAGCCACGTCAGGGGGATCGGCGTCGAGAAGTTGCGCAGGGACCGGCCGACGTCGCCCGGCTGGAGGCCGAAGATCTGCGCCGCGGCAGCGGTGAACATGCGGATGTGGAGATCCGGCGTCAGGAGCACGCTGGCGACGTTCATGCCCTCGAACAGCGTGGACTGGTCGTCGCTCATCTGATCGATGGCCTCGATCTTGGACGTTAACTCGGCATTTACCGTTTGAAGCTCCTCGTTCAGAGACTGCGTCTCCTCCTTCGAAGCCTCCAGCTCCTCGTTGGCGGCCTGCATCTCCTCGTTGACGGAGTAGAGTTCCTCGTTCGAGGATTTGAGCTCCTCAAGGGAGGTCTCGTACTCTTCGATCACGCCCTGCAACCGCTCGCGCGTCATGCTCAGTTCGCGTTCCAAGCCCTGGAACGCCGTGTCTCGCTCATTCGCCTCCAAGGCCTGCCGCTCCTTAACGACGGGCGCAGCGGCTTCGTTGAACACGACCAGGAACAATGGCTCGGTCGCGCCGGCAGTGTTCAACGGCTTGACGACCAAAGAGATCGTTTGAAGGCGGCCGTCCGGCAGCTCGACGCTGATGCTGTCGCGCACGACCCGAGTGTTGCCCTCGATCGCCTCGCGCAGCGCCGTTCGGAGATCCAGCCGCAGGCCCTTGCGCGCCATCGCAGCCAGCTCCCGCGTCGGCTGGCCCGGTACGACCTCCAGGTGATCGCCGATCCGCGACGAGTAGTGCACAGCCTCGCCCGTCCGCGTCACGACCGCGTGGGGCGGCGTGAACTCGGCCAGCATCAGCGTCTCGACCGTGTGCCGCAGGGCCGTGTGCGTCGTGACGTTGCGCCGGTACGGCTGGCCGGCACCCGCGAAGATCGGCGTGTCCTGCCCGGACATCGGCGGCAACCGGGCCGGCGGGATCGCGTCGCGGGCCTGGAAGATGCGGTTCCGCTTGTCGATCGTCTCGAACAGATCCTCAAAGCGCGTTACGTTCTCGGCCATCCCGATGAACAGGTAGCCGCGCGGGCGCAGAGCGTAGTGCAGCACCGGCATCAGTTGCTGCTGGGCTTCGACGCCGAGGTAGATCAGCAGGTTACGGCAGGAGACGAGATCGAGACGTGAGAATGGCGGGTCGCGCAGCACGCTGTGCGGGGCGAAGGTGCAGAGGTCACGGACCGCCTTTGCGACCACCGCGCTGTCGCCTTCGACGACGAAGTGCTGCGCGATCCGTTCGGGCGAGACGGCGGACAGGTAGGTCTTCGGATAGAGCCCGGTCCGGGCGACCGTGAGCGAGCGCTCGTCGATGTCGGTGGCGAAGATTTGCACGCGTGGCGGATCTGCCAGGGTGAGCATGTGCTCGCGCAGGAGGATGGCGAGGGAGTAAACCTCCTCGCCGGTCGAGCACGCCG
>NZ_VRUT01000052.1:0-29706 GCF_008039465.1 Methylobacterium sp. WL120
TTCCCGCCCCGTTCGCGCGGGCGCTCGCCGACCATGACTACGCCGAACCGACGCCGGTGCAGAGCGCCGTGCTCGAAGCGGCCGCCGACGGCCGCGACCTCCTCGTCTCCGCCCAGACCGGCTCCGGCAAGACCGTCGCCTACGGGCTGGCCATGGCCGGTCTGCTCCTCGACGGCGCGGAGACGCTGGCGCCCCCCGGCGCCCCGCTGGCGCTGGTGATCGCACCCACGCGCGAGCTCGCCCTGCAGGTCCAGCGCGAGCTGATGTGGCTCTACGGCCCCGCCGGCGGCCGCGTCACGGCCTGCGTCGGCGGCATGGACCCGCGCCGCGAGGCCCGCGCGCTGAACGAGGGCACGCACATCGTCGTCGGCACGCCCGGGCGTCTGCGCGACCACCTCGAACGCCGGACCCTCGTCACCGACCAGATGCGGGCGGTCGTCCTCGACGAGGCCGACGAGATGCTGGACCTCGGCTTCCGCGAGGACATCGAGTTCATCCTCTCGGCGACGCCGAACCAGCGCAGCACCTTCCTGTTCTCGGCGACTCTGCCGAAGGCGATCGACAGCCTCGCCGCCCGCTACCAGCGCGAAGCGCTGCGGCTCGCGGTGAAGAGCGAGACCCGCGGGCACGCCGACATCGCCTACCGGGCGATCCGCGTCGTGCCGCGCGAGATCGAGCACGTGGTGCTCAACCTGCTCCGCGCGGCGGACGCGCCGACGGCGATCGTGTTCTGCAACACCCGCAACGCGGTGCGCCACCTCCAGGCGAGCCTGACCGAGCGCGGCTTCTCCACCGTGGCGCTGTCGGGCGAGCTCGGCCAGGGCGAGCGGAACGCCGCGCTCCAGGCGTTGCGCGACGGCCGTGCCAAGGTCTGCGTCGCCACCGACGTCGCCGCCCGCGGCATCGACCTGCCGGGCCTGTCGCTCGTCATCCATGCCGACCTGCCGCACGACGCCGAGGTGCTGCAGCACCGCAGCGGCCGCACGGGCCGCGCCGGCAAGAAGGGCACCAGCATCCTGCTGATCCCGAACGCCCGCCGCCGCCGGGCCGAGCAGATGTTCCAGCTCGCCAAGATCAGCCCCGAATGGGGCGGCCCGCCCTCGGCCGACGAGATCCGCCGCCTCGACGGCGAGCGCATGCTCGAAGACCCGCTCTTCACCGAGGCGCCCGGCGAGGAGGACCTCGCGCTCGCCGAGACCCTGGTCACCGGCCGTACGCCGCTCGAGCTCGCGGCCGCGCTGGCCCGGGTCTACCGCACCCGCCTGCCGGCGCCGGAGGAGGTGACCGACCCCGGCGAGCAGTCCGGCCGCGGCGCGTCGAGCCGTCCGCCCTACGACCCGATGGACCCTGAGCGCATCGCCGCGATGGGCCCGGCGGTGTGGTTCCGGCTCAATCTCGGCCGGCGCGACAACGCCGACCCGCGTCGCCTGCTGCCGATGCTGACGCGCCGCGGCGGCATCGACCGCCAGGAGATCGGCGCGATCCGCATCTTCGACCGGGAGACCAAGTTCGAAGTCCGCGGCAACGCCGCCTCGCGCTTCGCGCAGGCGTTCGCCCGTAACGGCTCACCGGAGATCCAGGTGGAAGCGCTGGAGGGCGATGCGCCCGCCGCCGAGCGCAAGGGGCCGGCCGGCTTCAAGAGCCCGCGCGCGGCCAAGCACGAGCGCCACGTCGGAAAGCCCGAAGGGGCCAAGACCTACGCCCGGAAGCCGCGGGCCTGAGCCGCGACCGGGCGCCGCCTTAGGGCGACGCCCGTCACCAACACGTCCGGGTCGGTCAGAACCGGTCGGGAATGCCCTTCACGGCGTCGCCGAGGGCCTCGACGCCCTCGCGGATCTTGCGGCCGGCGGGTGCGAGCGACGGGACCTTGATCCCGAACACCTCTGTGTCCTCGTCTTGCGCCTGGGCAGGCGCCAGCTTGGTCTCCGCCGCCTTGGCCTCGACCGCCACCGGCTTCAGAGCTGCAGGCTTCCCCGCCACCGCCTTGCTCGCCGGCACCGAAGTGGGCTTGGCGTGCGCCTCGATCCGCGGCTTCGCCTTGACCGCTTCCGGCTTGCTGATCTCGAGCTTCGTGACCTCAGGCTTGGCGCCCTCGTGCCGGATCGCCTCGTCCTTCGTCGCCGCCGGCTTGGCAACGATCGCCTTCGGCGGTTCGGGCGGCAGGGCCGCGTAGGTGGTGGTTTCCGTCTTGGCCCGAACCGTCTCGGCCGCGAGCGGCGCAACTCCGGGGACAGCGCGGGCCGGCGCGACCGGCAGTGTGACGGTGTCCGCGGCCGTGTTTCCGGCGCGCAGAATCGGGTCGACCCGCGCCTCGACGACCGGCGCAGTCGCCGGCTCGGGCGGCAGGATCTCGCGGATCTTCGGGACCGCGGGACCGCTTCCGGCCAGCGCCGGCATGCCGTCCTTGAGGTCGGGCCAGTCGGCGGCCTTCTGGCTCATCGCGATCGGTTTCGCCCGCTGCGGGCCGGCAAGGCCCGAGAGGTACGTGCTGGCGACGCCGGCGAAGGCCCCGGTGGCGCCGAGGCCCAGCGCACCGAACAGGGCGATCCGCGCCCATGGACGGCGAACGCCTGAGCGCGGGGTCGCGGAGGCGGCGGATCGGGTCTCGGAAGGGTCGAGGGCGAGATCAATCATCGGGCGGGGTCGATCTTGGCACGAGGTTGCGTCGGAAAAGCGAGACGAATGCGACCGATCCCCCCATCACGGTCGCGCCCGCCCCCGAAGACCTTCCGAACGCGAGATTTGGCGTTCCAATGAGGACCGGCAATACGGCGCAACGATGTCGTAGCGCATTCGCCGCGCTGATCCGCGGCTTCAGCACCCGGCGTCTTCTGTGGAGAAGTCGTTCCGGCGACGAGGTCTTGCGTAGACGCAGGCTGCTTAAGAACTCGTATCGCCTGCTCTCCGGCACGCCTCAACGCGAGTGTGCCAAGTAGCCGGCCTGCGCGCCGGCCACCCGCTCGATCGCGCGGACCCACCGATCCGCTGCTTGGGCGGGGCGCGGCCCGCCGGACAGGATGGCGGCCTTGAGCGCGAAGCCGTCCCGGTCGCCCCAGCGCGCGAGCAGGGCCTGGAACGCGTCGTGCCGCGCACGCTCGAACGGCATCGCGCGGCCCGCCGCGTCGCGGCAGGGATGCGGTGGATAGAGGTGGCCCACCGGCACGAGGCCCACCGGGATCGGCGCCGTCGCCAGGTGCGTCAGCCTGCGCAGTAAAATCTTCGGCACGATGAACGCCCGCGGACCGGAGGCGTCGCCGGCCCCGCCCAGCATTTCGATGCGCCCGAGCGGACCCGCGACGACGAGGTCGGCACCGCCCGCCACCAGCTCGGGCCGGATGACGGCGTCGAAGTCGATCGACGCCGAGCCGCGATGCGCGCGCAGCCTGTCCAACGCCGCCGGCCGGTCGGTCCTGATGCGGACCGACGCTGGCCTCAGCCCGAGCCCGAGATCGAAGCTTACCGCTTCGCGCCGCGTCGGATCGAGGGCCTCGGCGTCGGGGCCGAACTCGGTGAACCCCATGCGGGCTTGCGGCACGAGACTTGTCGCCGGCAGGCAAAGGGCGACTGCGTGGCTCCAGCCGTCGCCCACCGGCATTTCGTAGGCGACCGGTCGCAGAGTCTCGATAAGCGTCAACACGATGCCGCCGCGGGCAGTCCGCAGGCCTACCCTACCCGCTTCGAGCGTCGCGAACGGCTCATCCTGCCCCCGGCGAAATTCGGCTGCGGCCCCGAACGCGCCGAGGCTCCACGCGCTCGCGGGGTCGGCGAGCGCGTCCAGCAGGATCTCGCGATCGTTCGCATCGAGGGGCATGGCGGCGACGGCTACGCCGGTCGTCGCGGCGGCTCAAGCCAAGTCGGTCGCCGAGGGCCGGAATGTGGATGGCCCGTCGGGCACCCATCCACGCCATGGACTTCGCCGCGCCGCGCCCCCACCCTGCGCAGCGTGAACGCCCAGCCGATCCCCTTCGCGACGCAGCCGGACGACGTGCCCGCCGCCGAGCCGACCTTGCCCCAGACGGTTCCGGCCGTCAGGTTCTGGAGCGGCTGGTCGACGCGTGCGCGGCTGATCGCGGTGGTCCTGGCCATCGACGTGATCGCCGCCCTGGTGTCCTGCGGCGTCATCGTCATCAACGCGCGCAACGCGGTGAAGGTCGAGACGCGGGCGTCCCTGTCCACGGTGGAATCGCTGGTCGCCGACACGATCCGCCTCCTCGAGGCGGCGCCGGCCGAGCGCCTGCTTCAGACCCTCGACCTGCGCTTCCAGGTGCTGCGCCACGTCCGCGTGACCGTTCGCGACGCCGAAGGCGCGACCGTGGGCGCGCCGATCGGTCAGCCGCGGCCGGAGCGGGCGGCGCCCGCTTGGTTCGCCGACCTGATCATGCCGAAGATCGAGCAGCACGAATTGCCGATCGTCACCGCCGGCCGCACGATCGGCACCGCGCGGATCACCACCCAGCCGATGGACGAGATCGACGAGATCTGGGTTTACGCCCGCGCGCTGTCGCTCACGACATTCTGCATCAACGCGGCGATGCTGGCCGCCCTGTACCTCGCGCTTGGGCGGGTGCTGGCGCCGCTCGCGCGCCTCGCCGACGGCCTGACCCAGCTCGAGCGGCACGACTACACGGCACGTCTTCCGAGCCCGTCGAGCCACGAGTTTGCGGTGATCGCGACCCGGTTCAACCAAGTGGCGGAAGCCTTAAGCGCGGTCCGCGCCGCCAACGGGCGGCTGAAGCGGCAACTGCTGACCGCGCAGGACGACGAGCGCCGCAGCACCGCCCTGGAACTCCACGACGAGTTCGGCCCCTGCCTATTCGCGCTGGAAGCCAACGCCGCCTCGATCGGGCGGCTGGCCACCGGAGCCGCCGAGCCCGACCGCAACAAGCTTTCGGCGCGAGCGTCCGAAATTGCCGGGATCGTGTCGCAGGTGCAGAGCCGCAACCGCGACCTGCTCAATCGCCTGCGACCGCACGCCCTCGGGCAGGTGCCGCTCGCCGACTGCCTGGACTTGCTGCTGCGCGACTTCGCCCGCCGCCATCCCGAGACGCGCTTTTCCGGGCACTTCGCCGGCCTGGCCCGGGGATACGGGGAGCTGGCCGACCTGACGGTGTTCCGCTGCATCCAAGAGAGTACGACCAACGCCGTGCGGCACGGCCGCGCCGCGTCGGTCACCGCCGAAGCGCGCGAGGCGGACGGCGCGCTGATGGTGTCGATCGTCGACGACGGCGCCGGGTTCGATCCCGACCACGGCACCGGGCTCGGGCTCTCGGGGATGCGCGAGCGCGTCGAGGCCCTCGACGGCACGTTTGTTCTTGACAAGCACCCGCCCGGCGCCGTTGTCCGCATTATCATTCCCGTGGATCCGCACCGGGGCGACGATCCCGGGTCGGAGCGATCCGCGTGAGCGGCCCTCCCATCCCGTGTCGTCTTCGCACCCCGAGTGGCCTCACCATGAAGTCCGTGGCTCGATGAACGCCTTTGCCATGAAGCCCGTCGCCGTCGAGACCCGGATGCCGGTGCTCGTGATCGACGACCACCCGATCGTGCTGCAGGGCTGCCGCCGGGTGCTGGAGGATGCCGGCATCGAGACGGTGGCGGAGGCGACGACGGTGGTCGACGGCTACCGCGCGTTCCACCGCCTGCGCCCGCCGATCGTGATCTGCGACCTGACCTTTCAGGGCAGCGGCCTGGCCGGCCTCGGCTTGATCCGCCGCATGTGCGCCGTCGAGCCCAAGACCCGCATCCTGGTCTTCAGCATGCACAACGATCCGGTGATCGTGGCGCGCGCGCTCGAGGCGGGGGCGCTCGGCTACGTCCTCAAGGACCATGCCTCTGCCGAGCTGTTCGAGGCCTTCGAGAAGGTCCGCGCGGGCCAAGTCTACCTCGACCGGCGGCTGGCCACCGAAGTCGCGATGCTGCGGACCGACGCCCGCCGCACCCCGGAATCCCAGCTGACGCCGCGCGAGCAGCAGATTCTCGCACGTCTCGCCCAGGGCAAGTCCTACGGCGTGATCGCGACGGACCTGTCGGTGAGCTACAAGACCGTCACCAACGCCTGCTCGCAGATGCGCCAGAAGCTCGGCGTGCGCACGCTGGCCGAGCTGATCCACGTCGCCGTCACAGAGGCCCAGCGCCAGGGCTGACCGGCACAGGCGCGACACGACGGAGGAGCGAACCATGGGCGCGACCGAGACAGGCCCCTTTTCGCAGGCGGCGTGGGCGCGCAACGCCGCGCTCTACGAGACCATCCGCACGATGCCGTTCAACGCCGAGCTCGCCGCCGGCACGCTCGGGCAGTCGCGCTTCCGGCACTACATCGTGCAGGACGCGCACTACCTGATCGGCTTCGGCCGTGCCTTGAGCCTCGCCGCCGCCAAGGCGCCCGAGCCTGACGGCATCGTCCTGTTCGCGAAGGCCGCCGAGGAGGCGATCGTGGTCGAGCGCGCGTTGCACGGCGGCTTCTTCCGCGACTTCGGCATCGGTCCGGACGCCTTCGCCGCGACGCCGCTGACGCCGGCCTGCGACCACTACGTCGCCTACCTGCTCTCGACCGCCTATGCCGAACCGTTCGAGGTGCTCCTCGGGGCGCTGCTGCCGTGCTTCTGGATCTACGCCGAGGTCGGCCGAGACATCCTGGCGCGCGAGAGCGCCGGCAACCCCTACCACGCCTGGATCGACACCTATTCCGGGACGGACTTCCAGGAGGCCGTCGCCCGGATGATCGCGGCGACCAATGCCGCCGCGATCCACGCGTCGCCCACGTTGCGCGAACGCATGCACCGGGCCTTCACGCACGCCACCCGGCTCGAATGGATGTTCTGGGACAGCGCCTACCGCGACGCCGCCTGGCCGGTCTGACGCGCATTTTCGCGATGGCCGCCGGTTGCCACCGTGCTTCGTCCGTTTCAGCAAAGCGTCGGAGGCCGCGCCGGAAACGGTTTTCCGCCGAGAACGCGGGCAACGCTTCGGAATGCGCCGCGTTGTCGCGTTAACCAAGGAGGCTAACGTGCAACAGAGCTGGATGACCCTTCCCGAGATCGCGCTGCACCATCACATCTCCATCGCGGATGCACAGGCGCTCGTCGACGCCGCGAACTGCCCGAAGGTGTTCAAGACGGACGCGACCTTCTACCTGATTTAACGAACTGTCCGTCGCCGATCGAGGCCAACGATCGGCGAAACTGCTTCGGGCTCCCCGGTCTCTTGCATGAGCTTGCCGGGCGAGCCTTACGCAGACATTCAAATGAGTTTGGATTTGATCCGATCAAGCGCGAAAATGCGCCCGTAGGAGTCCGCTTACCTTGGAACTCATGCTCGTTCGGTAAGCGCCGATTGGAGCGGGCGACGGGAATCGAACCCGTATATTCAGCTTGGGAAGCTGACGTTCTACCACTGAACTACGCCCGCGCCGGACCGCGTTTCGGCAGCGCGGCTGGAGCATAGCAGAGCCGCCGGCGTTGTCCACGGGTTCGACGTTGCGACGAGGCTGGATCCGGCGGTGGTGCCCAGAGCCGTCGGCGCAGTCTTGCGCTGTGCCTTTGCCCTCCGCAGACGGTCTCCCTCCGTCCCCTCCGTTCCCATGGCGTCGGCGTTCCACTATCACCCCTGGACACGTACCCGCGATGCCTGCGGCGTCCGCCTGATTGGGTGGCGCCGGCCGAGGATTGATCCGAGATCCATGGACGCCCCTTCCCCCCAGGCCGCGCCCGCGGACAACCCCGCGCGGCTGATCCTCGCCTCCGCCTCGCCGCGCCGGCTCGCCCTGTTGCAGCAGATCGGCATCGAGCCGGACGCGCTGCTCCCCGCCGACGTGGACGAGACCCCGCTGAAATCCGAATCGCCGCGCGAGCTCGCCCGGCGCCTCGCGCGGGCGAAGCTCGCCGCCGCGCAGGGCGCTTTGCACCTGCACGCACACGGCGCCAGGAGCTGGGTCCTCTCCGCCGACACGGTGGTGGCGGTGGGCCGGCGCGTGCTGCCGAAGGCCGAGGTGCCCGACGAGGCCGCCGACTGCCTGCGCCTGCTCTCCGGCCGGCAGCACCGGGTGTTCACGGCCGTGTGCCTGCTCTCGCCGAAGGGGGCGCGACGCGAGCGGATCGTCGAGAGCCGGGTGCGGTTCAAGCGGCTGTCGCAGCGCGAGATGAGCGGCTATCTCGCCTCCGGCGAATGGCGCGGCAAGGCCGGCGGCTACGCAATCCAGGGCTTGGCCGGCGCCTTCGTGGTCAAGCTCGTCGGCTCGCATTCGGCCGTCGTCGGCCTGCCGCTCTACGAGACGATGGCGCTCCTGGACGGCGAGGGCTTCCCGGTGCGCGCCGGCTGGAGCGCGATGGCATGAGTGCGCCCGCGAAGCTTCCCTCCTGCCCGATCTGCGGAAAGCCCGCCGACCCGAAGCTGAAGCCGTTCTGCTCGGAGCGCTGCTCGGACATCGACCTCGGGCGCTGGCTGAGCGACCGCTACGTCATCCCGGCCTCGGAGGACGAGGACGACGGCGACCTGCCGCCCGCCCGGAAACCCGAATCCGAATAGCCAAAAAATCATCGGTCTAGCTTGCGGGATCAGGCTGGACAGGTCGGGGGGCACTGACTATACCCCCGCTCCAGTCGAGGCCGCCAAGCGGTCCGGCGAAGGCCCAGGTAGCTCAGTTGGTAGAGCATGCGACTGAAAATCGCAGTGTCGGCGGTTCGACTCCGTCCCTGGGCACCATCTCTTCCCATCCGCTGAAACGAGTGTTCCGCCCTTGACCTTCTATGGGCGGCTCTGCGAGTTTCGCCGCCGCCTCAGCCGGCTGCCTCCTCAATCTCTTCGCACAGTGACGCCGCCGCGCTCAGGTCGTCCGGTGTGTTGACGTTGTGGAACGGGTCGAACCGCGAGACCGGCCATCGCACCACCGTCGCACCGTGGCGCTCGATGAAGCCGCCGACGCGGCGCTCTCCGCGTTCGACGTGGGCGGCGCGGAGGTCTTCCCGCAGACGCAAGGGCCAAAGGGCGACGGTGTAGTGTTGCCGCTCGCCAGAGGCGGCGAGCACGATCGCGGCCTTGTCCCGGGCGGCGGCGAGGCGGGCGATCAGGTCGTGCGGCAGGAACGGCGCGTCGCCCGAGACGCTGGCGACGTATTCGACGTTGGGATGGAACGCGGCGGCGTGGTCGAGCCCGGCCAGGATGCCGGCGAGCGGCCCGGGATGGCCGGGGACGCCGTCCGGCAGGATTGGTCCCGGAAAGCCCGTGAACCGCGTCGGATCGCCGTTGGCACTGAGGGCCACTCCAGACGCGCATTGCGGCGCGAGCCGTTCGGTCACGCGTTCCAGCAGGGTCCGCCCGGCGAGCGGGAGCAAAACCTTGTCGCCGCCGCCCATGCGCCGGGCGAGGCCGCCGGCCAGGATCAGGCCCAGGACCGGCGGCATCACGGGGCTACTCGAACACGATCTTCGGCGCGGCCCGGCCGGCCGGCGCGGCGTTGAGGTTGTCCCAGAGCTTGGCGGCGATCTCGCGGTAGACCCTGGCCTGCGGTCCGTCGGGCGCGACCGCGACGACCGGCTGGCCGGCATCCGACGATTCGCGGATCGTCATGTTCAGCGGCACCTCGCCGAGGAACGGCACGCCGAGGCGCTGCGCCTCGATCCGCGCGCCGCCATGTCCGAAGATGTGCGATTCATGGTTGCAGTTCGGGCACACGAAGGTCGCCATGTTCTCGATCACGCCGAGGATCGGCACCGCGACCTTCTTGAACATGGTCACGCCGCGGCGCGCATCGATCAGCGCGAGGTCCTGCGGCGTCGAGACGATGACGGCGCCCGACAGCGGCGTCGCCTGCGCCATGGTGAGCTGCGCGTCGCCGGTGCCCGGCGGCATGTCAACGATCAGCACGTCGAGCTCGCCCCAGAGCACGTCGCGCACCATCTGCGTCAGCGCCGACTGCACCATCGGGCCGCGCCAGATCATCGCCGTCTCCGGCTCGATCAGGAAGCCGATCGACATC
The DNA here is from genome assembly GCF_008039465.1 of Methylobacterium sp. WL120. Classification (NCBI taxonomy): domain Bacteria; kingdom Pseudomonadati; phylum Pseudomonadota; class Alphaproteobacteria; order Hyphomicrobiales; family Methylobacteriaceae; genus Methylobacterium; species Methylobacterium sp. WL120. The sequence goes on from NZ_VRUT01000052.1 coordinate 9,974, forward strand.
ACCTTAAGGCCGTAGCCTTCCATCGGCTCCATGCTGCGGTTGTCGACCACCTTCGGCTTGCCGGAAAGGCCGAACAGCTTCGGCACCGAAGGCCCGTAGATGTCGGCGTCGAGCAGGCCGACCTTCAGGCCCTGCGCCTTCAGGGCAAGCGCGATGTTGCAGGCGGTGGTGGACTTGCCGACGCCGCCCTTGCCCGAGGCCACGGCCACGATGTGGCGAACCCCCGGCAGGGCCGGACCCTGGCCGGGAGGCGCGCCTGGCCGCGGCGGAGCGGCGGTGACCGGGACCGGCGCCGCCTTGCTCTGCTCCGGCATGCCGGGCCCGCGCTCGGACGTGAGGCTGGCGAACACGCCGGACACGCCGGGCATCGACAGGACCTTGCCCTCGGCCGATCGGCGGATCGGCTCGAAGCGGGCGGCCTCGCTCGCGTCGATGAGGATCGAGAACATCACGCGGTTGGTCGGGTCGACCACCACCTGCGAGAGCCGGCCGGAAGCCGGCAGCGTGGTTCCGGCGGCATCGATGGTCACGGCCTGCAGGGCAAGCAGTACGTCGTCTCGGGTGATCGCCACGGTCTGGCTCCTTCGCCGGGTCCGGCGGCTCGAGATCTCGAAAGGGATGGTTCCGGCCCATGTAAACAGCCGGGCCGGAAACGCCAGCCGCAGCAGGCACGACGCCGTGCGGCCCCTGTGCGCAGGCGATCGAACCAACCGATGCGTCATCCGTTGTGACACGACCGCCGGTGCGGGCGGCAGGGAGAGCCGACGCGCCGTCACCATCTGGAGAGACGACTGCGATGCATCAGGGCAACCACCGCGACCACGAGGGCGCGAAGAAGCTGTTCGAGCTGGTGAAGGACGTGAAGGTGGCGATGATGACCACCGCCGACTCCGACGGCACGCTCAACAGCCGTCCGATGTGGAACAACGACATCGACGAGAACGGCGACCTGTGGTTCTTCACCAAGCTGCACTCGCCCAAGACCGCCGAGATCAGCCGGGACAACCAGATCAACCTGTCGTACTCCGACCCGTCGAGCCAGACCTACGTCTCGATCGCCGGGAAGGCCGAGATCGTCAGCGACCAGGCGATCGTCGACGCCAAGTGGACCGAGAGCCTGAAGACCTGGTTCCCGAACGGCAAGGACGACCCCGAGGTCGCGCTGCTCCGCATCCACCCCGAGCAGGGCGAGTACTGGGACAGCCCCAACAGCAAGATGCTGCACCTGTTCGGCTACGTGAAGGCCACGCTCACCGGCGAGAGCCCGAAGACCGAGACCAAGAAGGTCGACCTGGCCTGAGCGATCTGACTTGATCTACTCGGATCGCATCTGAGCCATCGGAGGCGGCGTGCTCCCACCGGGCGCGCCGCCTTTTCGATGCGCTGAGCGGCGACCTCCGTTGACACCGGTGCGTCGGTCGTGCGCCCTCCAGGCTTCGTGTCGTCCGACCCTAAGGCTTCCCCCCACATGCTCGATCTCGCGCGGCGGGTGCACAACCACAATTTCGGTATCGACCCGATCGTGCGGTCGCTGCTCGACACCGATTTCTACAAGCTGCTGATGGCGCAGACGATCCTGCGGCGGCACCGCGACGTGGCGGTGACCTTCGGCATCAACAACCGCACCACCCGCATCCGTATCGCCGACGAGGTCGATGCCGGCGCGCTCCGCGAGCAGCTCGACCACGCCCGGTCCCTGCGTCTCTCCCGCGGCGAGGCGACCTGGCTGCGCGGGAACGCCTTCTACGGACGCCGCCGCATTCTGTCGGCCGACTTCATCGCGTGGTTCGAGGGCTTCCAACTGCCCGAATACCATCTCGAGGCGCGCGACGGGCAGTACGAGCTGACCTTTCACGGTCCCTGGGTCGAGACCACGATGTGGGAGGTTCCGGCGCTCGCCATCCTCAACGAGCTGCGCTCGCGCGCGGTGCTGCGCAACCTCGGCAAGCTCGACTTGCAGGTGCTGTATGCGCGGGCGATGACGCGGGTCTGGGAGAAGATCGAGCGTTTGCGCAAGCTTCCGGACCTGTCGATCGCCGATTTCGGGACCCGCCGCCGGCACGGCTTCCTGTGGCAGGATTGGTGCGTGCAGGCGATGGACGAGGGCCTGGGATCGAAGCGCTTCCTCGGCACCTCGAACTGCCTGATCGCGCTACGCCGCGAGGTCGAGGCCGTGGGCACCAACGCGCACGAGCTGCCGATGGTCTACGCGGCCCTCGCCGAGGACGACGCGGCGCTGGCGCGTGCCCCCTACGACGTGCTGCGCGACTGGCAGGAGGATTACGAGGGCAACCTCCTCGTCGTGCTGCCCGACACCTACGGCACCACCGGCTTCCTCGCCGGCGCGCCCGACTGGCTGACCGACTGGACCGGCATCCGCATCGACTCGAAGGACCCGATCGCGGGCGGCGAGGAGGCGATCGCGTTCTGGCGCTCGCGCGGCGCCGACCCGCGCGAAAAGCTCGCGATCTTCTCAGACGGGCTCGACATCGACACGATCGAGCGGATCCATGCCCATTTCCACGGGCGGCTGCGGATCGGTTACGGCTGGGGCACCCTGCTCACCAACGACTTTCGCGGACTGGTGCCGGACGGGCGGCTCGATCCGGTTTCGATCGTCTGCAAGGTCACGCATGCGGACGGACGCCCGACGGTGAAGATCTCCGACAACCCGACCAAGGCACAGGGGCCGGCCGACGCCATCGCCCGCTACAAGCGGGTCTTCGGCGTCGGCGAGCAGGACGCGATGGCGGTCGTGGTCTGACCGGAAACCGACGCCGCCAGACCTCCCCCCAACACACCTCATTTTAAGGTGCGGCCGTGAAGCGGGCGCCTCGAAGGATACCTCCAGGATCCGCATGAACCCTGGAAGGCTTCTTCAAGGCCCGCTGACGCGGGCAATTCAGGATGAGGCGGCGGGTCGGATGCCGTGATCAGGGATCGGACGCATCGTCCCCCCGGCGTCTGTCAGCAACGAGCGGTTGAAACCTTTTTGCCCTCGGCTCGATCCGCGCCTGCGCTAGCTGATCGCCCACAGCCCGGTCGCCGCGTCCGAACAAACGCAACCGATGTGGCCGGCTCAGCAGGGACAGAGGCACCATGTCGAAGATCGATCGACGCGCGCTGATCGCCGCCGCGGGCCTCGCGCTCGTCGCGCCGGAATTGGGTCACGCGCAGGAGTCGGGCAAGCCGCAGGATGCGGCAGCGCCCAAGCCGGAGGCGAAAGGCGTGACCCATACCCTGGCGCGCTACGTCGTGAACGCCCGGTTCGAGGATCTGCCCGAGACCGTTCGCCGCGAGGCGACGCGGACCTTCCTCAACTGGGTTGGCGTCGCCATCGGCGGCTCGCACCACGAGACGCTGGACGTCGCGGTGTCGGCGCTGGCGCCGTTCTCCGGGCCGCCGCAGGCCGGCCTGTTCGGCCGCACCGAGCGCTTCGACATCATGAACGCCGCGTTCCTGAACGGCTTGTCGAGCCACATCTTCGACTACGACGACACGCACCTGAAGACCGTGATCCACCCGGCCGGCCCGGTCGCCTCGGCGATCCTCGCCTATGCCGAGATGCATCCGGTTTCGGGGCGGGACTTCCTCAATGCGCTGGTGCTCGGGATCGAGACCGAGTGCCGGATCGGCAACGCGGTCTATCCGAACCACTATGACGTCGGCTGGCACATCACCGGCACCGCCGGCGTCTTCGGGGCGGCGGCCGCCGCCGGCAAGCTGATGGGGCTCACCGAGCAGCAGATGGTGTTCGCCCTGGGGCTGGCCGCTTCGCAGCCGGTAGGCCTGCGCGAATCGTTCGGCTCGATGAACAAGAGCTTCAATCCCGGCCGCGCCGCCGCCAACGGCCTGTTCGCGGCGATTCTGGCGGCGAAGGGCTTCACGTCGTCGGACGGGATGATCGAGGCCAAGCGCGGCTGGGCCAACACCGTCTCGACCAAGCAGGATTATCGCGAGATCACGGAGGGGCTCGGCACCCGCTACGAGAGCCTGCTCAACACCTATAAGCCGTTCGCCTGCGGCATCGTCATGCACCCGGCGATCGACGCCGCGATCCAACTGCGCGACGAGCAGCACCTGAAGCCCGATCAGATCGCCCGCGTCGACCTCAAGGTGCATCCGCTGGTGCTCGAGCTCACCGGCAAGACGGCATCGCAATCCGGGTTGGAGGGCAAGTTCAGCATCTTCCACGCCGTCGCCGTGGCCCTGGTCGAGGGGGCAGCCGGCGAGAAGCAGTTCAGCGACCGTGCGGTGCGCGACCCCGTGGTCGTCGCGCTCGGCGAGAAGGTCGTGCCGGTGGTGACGCCTGGAATCGCGGCGGCGCAGGTCGACATGACCGTGATGCTGAAGGACGGCCGCACCCTGCACCGCCGCATCGAGCACGCGATCGGCAGCGTCGAGCGGCCGATGACCGACGCGGCGCTGGAGCGCAAGTTCACCGACCTCGCAGACGGCGTGCTGCCCGAGGCGCAGGCCCGGCGGGTGATGGCCCTGTGCTGGTCGCTCGAAACGCTCGGCGACACGGCCGACGTCACCCGCGCCGGCGTCGCGCAGGCCTGACCGATCACGGTTCCGTGAAAACGGCACGGCCTGCGAGGGATCGTTTCGCTGGTCCGTGTCGTTCCTCGTTCGCATCGGCGACAGCACAACCGGTGCGAGCGTAAGCGTACGGTTCCGGTGGCGGCATGGCGACGAAGACTGAAGACCCTCACCTCGAAGCGCCGTCCCCGACCCGGATCGCCGCGGCCGAGACCCCGAAGACGGCCCTGGTCTCGCCGGTCCTCGTCAGCGCGACCATCATCGCCGGCCTGTATTTCGGGCGCGAGATCTTCATCCCGATCGCCATCGCCGTGCTGCTCTCGTTCGTGCTAGGCCCGCTGGTGGCGCTGCTTCGGCGCTGGCACCTGCCACGTATCGTTGCGGTGGGCGCCGCGGTGGTGTTCACCCTCGGCGTCGTCGCCGCCCTGGCCACCCTGATCGGCGTGCAGGTGGCGGGCCTCGCCGGCGACGTACCGCGCTACCGCTCGACCATCGAACGCAAGGTCGAGGGCCTGCGCGACAGCCCGGCTGCGCATCTCGCCGCCTACGTCGCCAACATCGGCCGCGCGCTGCACGACGCCGGCAACGGCGACAAGGCGCAGAAGCCGGACGCCGAGGCCAAGCCCGAAAAAAAGCCGGAGGCTAAGCCCGAGCCGAACCCGGAGGCGAAGCCCGCGCGGCCGCAGGCGGATCCGGTCCTGGTCGAGATGCGGCAGGCGCAACCGGGTCCGCTCGAGACCGCGAGCACCCTGCTCTCCCCGGTGATGCAGCCCCTGGCCACCACCGGCATCGTGTTCGTCGTGCTGCTGTTCGTCCTGATGCAGCGCGAGGATCTACGCGACCGGATGATCCGGCTTGCCGGTTCCAGCGACCTGCACCGCACCACCGTCGCGATGGATGACGCCGCGCGGCGCCTCAGCCGCTACTTCGTGGTGCAACTGGCCCTCAACACCGCCTTCGGGCTCGTCGTCGGCATCGGGCTCTACCTCATCGGCGTGCCGAACCCCGTGCTCTGGGGCATCGTCTCGGCGGTCATGCGGTTCGTGCCGTATATCGGCGCCTTCCTGTCCGCCCTACTCCCGCTGGCCCTCGCCGCCGCGGTCGACCCCGGCTGGAACATGGTGATCGCCACCGCGATCCTGTTCATAGTGCTGGAGCCGCTCACCGGCCAGATCGTCGAGCCGATGCTCTACGGCCATTCCACTGGGCTCTCGCCCTTCGCGGTGCTGATCTCGGCCCTGTTCTGGACCTGGCTGTGGGGACCGGTCGGGCTTCTGCTCTCGACGCCGTTGACCGTCTGCCTCGTCGTGCTCGGCCGGCACATCGACAAGCTCGAGTTCCTCGACGTGTTGTTCGGCAACCGGGCGGCGCTGACGCCGGTGGAGAACTTCTACCAGCGCATCCTCGCCGACGATCCGGAGGAGGCCCAGGAGCACGCCGAGCTGATCCTGCAGACCTGCTCGCTGTCGGCCTACTACGACGACGTGGTGCTGAAGGGCCTCGAACTCGCCGCCCGCGACGCCGCCCGCGGCGTGCTCACCCTCGACCAGAAGTCCGACATCCGCGCCTCCGTCAGCGAGCTCGTCGATGCGCTCGCCGAGCGGGACGACCGGGTGCCGACGCCCGCCGCTTCCGAGTTCAAGCCGACGGGCGATGCCCCGGCGGCGGCAACGCCGGACCCCGACGCGATCCCGCCGGCCTGGTCGCAGGACGGGGCGGTGCTCTGCGTCGCCGGGCGCGGCTTCATCGACACGCCGGCGGCCACGATCCTGGCGCAGCTGTTGGCCAAGCGCGGGCTCGGGACGCGCATCGTTTCGTTCGGCGAGGTGTCGCGCGCGAAGATCGCGGACTTCGATCCCGGTGCGGCGCAGATCGTCTGCATCGTCTCGTTGGCGATCAGTGGCGAGCCGGCGCATCTGCGGCGCCTCGTCGACCGCCTCCAGCGTCGAATGCCGGACGTTCCGGTCGTCGTCGGGTTATGGCAGGCGGACGACGACTCCGCCGGCCGCGGCAGCATCCCGGCGGCCGAACACGTTTCGTCCCTGGGGAGCGCGGTCGACACGGTGCTCGCGCATGTCGGCACCAAGCCGGAGCGGCCGATCCTGCGCGTCGTGGCCGAGGCCTGACGGCGCAGGCTTGACGGCGCACGGCGAAACCCGCCTTCCTGCCGCGATTGCGGGACCGTGCGGGGAAAAGCCGATGAGCGTCGTCGAACTCGGCCGGTTCATGGACGACCTGGCCGAAGCCTCGGGCCAGGCGATCGTGCCATTCTTCCGGGCGCAGGTCGCCTTGACGGACAAGGCCGCCGGGACGGCGCCGTTCGACCCGGTCACCGAAGCTGACCGCGCGGCCGAGCTCGTCCTACGCAACATGATCCGCGCCCGCTTTCCCGCGCACGGCATCCTAGGAGAAGAATTCGGCTCGGAGCGTCTCGACGCGGAATACGTCTGGGTGCTCGATCCCATCGACGGGACGCGCGCCTTCATCACCGGCATCCCGACCTGGGGCACGCTGATCGGTTTGACCCGGAACGGCGGCGCCGTGCGCGGGCTCATGCACCAGCCCTATCTCGGCGAGCGGTTCACCGGCGACGGGCGCAGCGCGCGCCTGCGCGGGCCGCGCGGCGAGCGGACGCTCCACACTCGCCGCTGCGTCGACCTGTCGGCGGCGATGCTCGCCACCACCGACCCACGCCTGTTCACCGAGGGCGACGAGGCCGAGCGGTTCCGCGCGATCGAGGGCCGCGTGCGCATGTCGCGCTACGGCACCGATTGCTACGCCTACTGCATGTTGGCCTCGGGCCAGGTCGACCTCGTCGTCGAGGCCGGGCTGAAGCCCTACGACATCGTGGCGCTGATCCCGATCGTAGAGGGCGCCGGCGGCATCATCACCGCTTGGGACGGCGGCCCGGCGACCGCGGGCGGCCGCATCGTCGCGGCCGGCGACCCGCGCCTGCACGCGGCGGCGTTGAAGCACCTGAATCCGTAAGTCTCGCGCGCCTCCGGGCGATCGTCGGCACGTGCGCGCGAACTGAACCGATCGTGCGGCCGCGCCGTTCCTCGTGGTTCGCAACCCTCACCACGGACGCCCGTGCTCCTCGCCGCGATACTCCTCCTGACGACCCTGCCACCCCTGGCTGAGGATTCAGCCGTTGCACTTCGCGCGCAGGTCGTCACGCTGCGCGCATCTGGGGCCGAAGGCGCACCGTACTATCAGCACGTGGCGCGAGCGGTCTCGAACTGGCGGGCGCAGGCCGGGGCGGAGCTTCGGCCGGTCTCGCTCGCCCTGGTCGCGCGGGTCGCGCCGACCGAGCCGGCCTTCGTCGCGCGCTGCGCAAAGCTCAACAATTACTGGTGCATCAAAAGTGCGCGCTGGACGGGCGAAGTCGGCGCCGACGCCGAGGGGCATACCGGCTTCGCCACCGCGGCAGACGGAGCCGACGCCGCGGCCGGCCTGCTTCGGCGCTACTACCGCGACTACGGGCGCCGCACCGCGCTGGCGATCGTGCGCCGCTGGGCGCCCGCGAGTTGCGGCCTTCCAATGCCCGGGCCGATCGCGAAGAACACGAAGCCGTCGCCCCTCGCACCCCGCGGGATCGGCGGCACGCTTCGCGCCCGCTACCTCGCCCGCCACCTTCCCGGAGGTGCCCGCCGCGGCGGGCGGACGGCCCTGCGGGTGCAGCCCTGGTCGCCCCTGGCACGAATGAGCGGCCATCCCGCCCGGCGCCCTGCCATCGCGACCCGCGTCGCATCGCGGCCGGTCGCAGACATCGCCGCCGGGCTTTCGGACAAGCCGGCGGCCGCATCCGCTCGCGTCGTGCGCGGTGCGGACGGCCCGGCCGCGCTCCTCGACCGGAAGGTGCCGTCCCCGGATCGGCTGGTGGCCGAATCCGCGCTGCTGCCGATGATCGTCTCCGGCCTGTCCCTGGGCGATCTGCGCGCGCCGGCGCCGCTCTGCGGCGGCGACGAAGTCCGCATCGGCAACTACGCCGCCGCCATCGCCAAGAGCGTCGGCCTACGCTCCACGGACGACCTTGCGCTGTTCTCGCCCGATGGGAGCCCGCTGCCGAACCTCGCGGCGGTGATGCGTGCGATGTCGGCGGTGGAGCTCGGCGCCCTGCATGCCGGTCCGCCCCTCATCGAGGCCGCCATCGCCCGGCTCGGGCCGGTCACGGCGGCGACGGCCGACGCGGCGAAGTAGCGTTTGCCGAACGGAGTCTCGCCGCGTCAAAACCTTGCGGCGCTCCCCTCCCCGCGCCACCTGAACGGCGACGGCCGACCGGCTGGCCCTTCCGCGTCTCCCAACCACCTGAGTCCGCCCTTGCCCATCCAGAGTTTCGCCGCGCGCGCCGGCTCCGCGGTCAAGGCCTTCGCCGAGGCGTCGAGCGACTTCCTGATCCAGCCGACCCTGCGGCTCGGCGTCACCGGGCTCGCCCGCTCGGGCAAGACCGTGTTCACCACCGCGCTGATCCACCATCTCGTCGAGAGCCACGCGCTCCCCGCCTTCGCCCCGGCGCAGGAGGGCCGGTTGCGCCGCGCCCGCCTCGTGCCGCAGCCCGACGACGACGTGCCGCGCTTCCCCTTCGAGGAGCACTATTCCGCCCTCACCGAAGCCCGCCTGTGGCCGCGCTCCACCGACCGGATCAGCCAGTTCCGCCTTGCGATTGAGTACGAGCGCGCCGGCAGCTGGCGCTCCGGCCCGGGCACGCTGATGCTCGACGTGGTCGACTATCCCGGCGAATGGCTGCTCGACCTCGCGCTGCTGGAGCAGAGCTACACCGCCTGGTCGCGGGCGACGATCGCCGGAACCCGGCGCGCCGGCCGCGGGGAGATGGCGGCGCCCTGGCTCACGATGCTCAAGGGCCTCGACCCGGTGGGCCCCCTCGACGAGGTCGTGGCCGAGCGGGCGAGCGCCGCCTTCACCGCCTACCTGGCGGCGTTGCGCGCCGGGCCGGAGATGGTGGCGACGACGCCCCCCGGTCGCTTCCTGATGCCGGGCGACCTCGCCGGCTCACCGGCCCTGACCTTCGCGCCGCTCGATAGTCTGCCCGAGACGATCGAACCTAGGACGCTGGCCGGGCTGATGGAACGGCGCTTCGAGGCCTACAAGGCCAAGGTCGTCGTGCCGTTCTTCCGCGACCACTTCCAGCGCGTCGATCGCCAGATCGTGCTGGTCGACGTGCTCGCGGCCGTCGATGCCGGGCCGGCGGCGCTCGCCGAGTTGGAGGAGGCGCTGGATTCGGTCCTGCTCAGCCTGAACATCGGCCGCAACACGCTGCTCTCGCGGCTGTTCGCGCCGCGTGCCGACCGGATCATGTTCGCGGCGACCAAGGCGGACCACCTGCACCAGACCAGCCACGACCGGCTGGAGGCGCTGCTGCGCCTGCTCGTCTCGCGCGCCATGCGCCGGACCGAGGCCGCCGGCGCCCGCGTCGGCACCGTGGCGTTGGCTTCGGTCCGCGCCACCCGCGAGACCACGATCCACGACGGCGACGCGGTGCTGCGCGCCGTCGCCGGCACGCCCGAGGCCGGCGAGACCGTCGGCGACGAGCTGTTCGACGGTAAGGCTGAGGCCGCGGTGTTTCCCGGCCATCTCCCCGTCCGGCCCGAGGCCGTGCTCGAAGGCGCGGTCGAGCCGGGCTCGCTGCGGTTTCCCCGGTTCCGCCCTCCGGTGATCAAGCCCGACGCGCTGGAGCGGCCCGGTCACCTGCCGCAGATTCGACTCGACCGGGCGATGCAGTTCCTGATCGGCGACAAGCTGACGTGATGGCCGGGGCGACAACCTTGAGGATGATGCCGTGAGTTCGACCCAGCGCCCGCGCGCCTTCCGCATCCCCGCCGCCGACGCGCCGGCCTCGAGCGAGGCCCTCGCGCCGATGCCGGCGGCGCCGGGCGGCGTCCGCATCGTCGAGGACCCGGTCGAGATCGTGGACGCGGCCGACGGCGTGCCGGTGCCGATGGCGAAGTCCCGTGGCGTCCCCTGGGGCGGCCTCCTGCTTTCGGCCGCGGGCGGGCTCGTGTCGCTCGGCGTCGGGCTCTCGGTCGAGCGGCTGATCGCCGACCTGTTCCAGGCCGCGCCCTGGCTCGGCGGCGTCGCCCTGGCGCTCCTGGCTTTGGCCGGGCTCGCGCTCCTAGCGATCGTGGTGCGTGAGCTGCGCGGGCTCTGGCGCGAGCGCAAGATCGAGCACCTGCGCCAGGCCGCGGTCACGGCGATCGCCACGCGTGACCACAGCGCGGCCCAGGGCGTGGTCCGCGACCTCTCGGCGTTCTATGCGGAACGCGTGGGGCTCGCGGCCGGCCGCCAGCGGCTCGAAAGCTCGGCGGACGCGATCCTCGACGTGGACGACCGCATCGGCCTCGCCGAGCACGAGCTGTTGAGCCCCCTCGACCGGCAGGCGCGCAACGCCATCGCCACCGCCGCCAAGCAGGTCTCGGGCGTCACCGCGCTGAGCCCCCGGGCGATCGTGGACGTGGCGTTCGTGGTCTTCTCCGCCGTGCGGCTTCTGCGCCGGATCGCGGCGATCTACGGCGGGCGCCCGGGCTTCCTCGGGTTCTTGCGTCTAGCACGCGCGGCCCTCACGCACCTGACCGTCACCGGCGGGATGGCGGTCGGCGAGAGCATGATCCAGCAGGTGCTCGGCTTGGGGATCGCGGCGCGGGTGTCGGCGAAGCTCGGCGAGGGCGTGCTGAACGGCCTGATGACCGCCCGCTTCGGCCTCGCGGCACTTGCGGTCTGCCGGCCCCTGCCGTTCGTGCGCGAGGCGCCGCCCCGGCTCTCGGACGTCGCCGGCGAACTTCTCCGCCCGGCCGACCCAGAGCCAAAGTAGCGGGAGACGTTAGGACTGCGCCCGCTTCTGCACCGCTTCGGCGTTGCGGCGGTTGGCGATGCGGGTGAACATGTTGCCTGTGTAGTCGGCGACCTTCGGCTTCTCGACGGCCACGAGTTGGGCCTCGAACGCCTCGATGCGCTTGAGCAGCGCGGCGTCGCCGAAGATCGAGCTGTTGAAGGAGGTGTGGGCGCGCTCGCCCAGCGCCGTCTGCACGGCCTCCAGTCGCGTCAGAAGCTCTTTTCGCGTCACGTCGATCTCCCGCGGGCCGGATCGCCCGTGATCCGAGGTCCATCAGCGCGGGCTTCGGTAAACGGGAGGTTAACCGGGCGCCTGCGGCCTGAGCGATGCGCTCACAGGTCCTTCATGAATCCGGCAAGCCGCATCAGGCCCTCCGGCCACGGCCCGTGGCCGCTGGCGACGTTGACGTGGCCCGATTCGCCGGCATCCACCAAGGCCGAGCCCCAGGCGTAGGAGAAGTCCTCGGCACGCTCGTAGCGGCAATAGGGATCGGTGCGGCTTGCCACCAGCAGGGATGGGAACGGCAGTGGGTCGCGCGGCAGCGGTGCGAAGGCGCGCACGCTATCGGGCAGGTTCGGCGTCTCCTCGACGTCCGGCAGCGCCACGAACAGCGCCCCGACGACGCGGCCCCGCGGCAGCTTCGGAACCGCCTCGACGCAGGCGACGACGCCGAGGCTGTGCGCGATCAGGATGACGGGGCGCGTCGCCGCCGCGACCGCTTCGACGACGCGACCGCACCATGCGTCGGGCTCCGGCGCATGCCAGGAATCCTGCTCGACGACGCGGGCGGTGGACATTCGGCTGGCCCAGCGCGCCTGCCAATGGCCTTCCTCCGAGCCGCCCAGGCCCGGAACGATCAGGATGTCGCAATCGGCGGTCTTCATGGCCGCGTCCCTACCCGCTCTCGGCGAAAGGGTCGAGAACGAAGAAAGGCGGCGCTTGCGGCGCCGCCTCTCCGATCGGTTCCCATATGGGTTTGCTTCAGAGCCGGTGGGCCGTCCGGTCGTCGCCCTGGTGCTCGGGCTCTGCCTTGAGGCCGGCCTTCTGGGCCGCCGTTTGGATGTTGTCCGGGTCGAGGGCGGTCTCAACGAACTCCCGGCCGCGGTTGGTGAACTCGCGGGCGTAGCGCAGGCCCTGGTCGCGGACCTCGTCGGCGTAGGGTCCGATGTTGCGGTCTTCCTGGCGGGTCCGGGGTAGCAGCGCGCCGAGCAGCAGGCCAGCGGCGACGCCCACCACGCCGACCAGCAACGGGTTCTCGGTGACGAACTGCTCCACCGCCGTGCGGCTGCGCTCGAGCTTGTCGCTGCCCCGCACCACCACGTCGTCGATCTTGCGCATGTGGTCGCGGTGGACGCCCGAGACCCAATTGCGGGCCTCGTCCGCAGCACCGCCGAGGCGGTCGCGCACGTCGTCCGCGAGATCCGAAGCGCGATCCCGCGTCCGGTCGGCGAAGTCCGCCGCGCGGTCGGCGGCATCGCTTGCCGCAACGCGGGCCTTGTCGGCTACGTCGCCGACCTTGCCGACGACGTCCGGGCCAGGACCGGCTTGGTGATCGTGCGGAGAGGCGTCGTGACGGCCGATCGGGTCGCGCAGCCCCGCGGGGTCGGGCCGCAGGGTATGGTCGGCCGCCTTCGCATGCGGATCGAGGTCGACCGGATCCAGGGCGGCGGCATGCAAACCGGCCTCGACTTTCGCGGCGGCGCGCCGCGCGATGTCGTCGGGAAGATGGTTTTCGGTGGCGGCCGACTTGCTCGTGTCGCCCAGGCTCGTGTTGCTCATGGCGTGATCCTTCAGAACTCTTACGCGGCTGGCAAAACCCGCGAGGGGCCAATCCGAGGGGTCGTTCGGGGCGTCGGCCCGGGCTGTGCGAAGCGGCGTCCCGTCAGGCGCGGGTCTCGTCCAACAGCGGCGGCTTCGGTTGGCGTGTGGGCAGGTCGGGATCGTAGGCGCGGGCGGCGCCGTCGTTCAGGACCGGCACGCGCTCGGCGGAGGTGTGCGTCCGTCGGCGGTTGGCGTCCTGGGACATCCGATGCATCAACCAGCCGACGCCGGCCGCGATCAGCAGGACCGGCACCGGGTTCCGGCGGACAGCCTCGAGCGCTCCGTCATAGGCACCTCTGACGGCGGGGGCGCGGCGGGCGTTGCCGAGCATCTCGTCGACCAGGCTCGAAACCGAGAGGCGGCCCTGAATGCGGTCGATGGTCTCATCGAGGCGCGCGCGGCTCGCCTCGATGTCCCGCTCCATCTCATTCATCGAACTCATCCGGACACTCTCTCGGAAAGGGCGCGGGCGTCCTGGCGGACCTGCCGGCCGGTGCGGGTGGGGGTGAGCGTCGAGAACGACAAGGCGTTGCGTCCCCAGAGCGCCATCCCGATCGCGAGCACCAGGAGGACGCCGCCGACGATCAGGGCCGACAGCCACTCGGAGCCGACGATGGTGGCGAGCCACTTCACGAAGGCGCCGATCAGCACCAGCAGGGCGACGACGGAGAACACCGCAGAGGCCATGAGGCAGACGATGCCGACGATGAGCGAGCGGACGTTCTTCGCCATCTCGGCGCGGAACAAGGCGATTTCCTTGCGTGCGAGATCGTTGGTCTCGCGCAGGGCATCGCCGATGAGGCTCTGGATGCTGCCGGCGGGGGAGCCGGAGGAGGAGCCCGGAGGCGGGGTGTGCGATCCGTTCGACATGGCCGGGCCGATCAAGCGCGGAAGCTGTCGCGCGCGTCGCCTTCCGGCGGCAGGCTCGACGACTTGATGAAGCGGGCGGCGATGAAGCCGGCCACGAAGGTCCCGACCGCAACCGCCACCGGCGCGCGGCGGGCGAAGGCTTCGGCCTCTCCGTAGAAGTCGGCGAAGCTGCGCGACTCGATCGAGCCGCCGAGTTGGCTCAAGCCGTCGGCCGCGCTGTCGAAGAACGCCTTGATGTTCGGGCGATCCTCGAAGTCCTTGCTCGAATCTCGAAGGGTCTTGGCGAGGTCGTGGACCGATTGGGCCGCGTCGTTCTTGCGACCCTCGACGAAGGTCTGGGCCTGGAGCCGGGCGGCATCCATCAGGCCGCGGCCGCGTTCGGCCGCGACGTCGGCGATCCCCTCGACATCGCCCTTCAGGCCGCGCCATTCGGCCTGCTCGCTCGCGGCGGCGTGGGCCGGATCGGGGTGGGGGATCTCGGACGCAGCCATGAGCGGGACTCCTTCGTACACGGGTCTTGGAGGGCGATGTTCGCCTGAGTAACATCGCCCGCGTCCCCGGGTTCCGGGGACGGCCGCGCGAACGGCGGGTCAGGCGCCGTTCAGGCGTCTTCGGCCCAGGTTCGCGCCTGTCTCCGACGCCCCGCGCGGCGGGGACGGGCGCCGGGACAGGCCTCTGATTTCGTCTTGAGGGCTGCAAACGATCGCTTGACCCGCAGCGGTCATTCGCGCTTGGCTAACCCTACGGATCGCCGGGAACTCTCGCGCGTTCACGGATGGAAAGAAACGTTGACGTTGCGCGTTCCACGCCGGCGCGCTTGAGGATCCGGAGCCCACCTGAGTGGCACGCCTTGTGATCGTATCGAACCGCGTTGCGGTTCCGGAAGAAGGCGGCAAGGCGGTCGCCGCCGGCGGCCTCGCCGTCGCCGTGAAGGAGGCCTTCACTGCCTACGAGGGATTGTGGTTCGGGTGGAGCGGCAACATCAGCGAGGAGCCCTCAGAGGAGCCGACGCTGATCGACCGCGACCGCGTCCAGTACGCGGTGGTCGACCTCTCGCCGCAGGACCACGAAGAATACTACGCCGGCTTCGCCAACCGGGCCTTGTGGCCGATCATGCACTACCGGCTCGGGCTCGGCATCTTCTCGCGCTCGGATTATGCCGGGTATTGCCGCGTCAACCGCATCTTCGCGCGGGCGCTGGCCAAGCTCGTCCAGCCCGACGACATCATCTGGGTGCACGACTACCACCTGCTGCCGATGGCGGCCGAGTTGCGCGGCCTCGGGCTCTCGAACCCGATCGGCTACTTCCACCACATCCCGTGGCCGGCCGCCGACGTGTTCAACACGCTGCCGGCCAGCAACGACCTGCTCCGCGCCATCGCCGACTACGACCTGATCGGCCTGCAGACCGACCCGGACGTGCAGAACCTGTCGCGCAACCTGATCGACACGCTCCGCGCGATCCCCCTCGGCGGCGGCTCGCTGATGGTCGACGGCCGGCGCACCCGGATCCGCAGCTTCCCGATCGGCATCGACGTCGCCGGCTTCAAGGACGCGGCGGAGAAGGCCGGCTCGAACAAGGTGGTCCGCGAGACGATGGCCGGCCTGCGCACGCGCAAGCTGTTGATCGGCGTCGACCGGCTCGACTATTCCAAGGGCGTGCCCGAGCGGATGGAGGCGGTCGAGCGCTTCTTCGCCTCCAACCCCGACCAGCGCGGCAACGTCACCTACATCCAAATCACGCCGAAATCGCGCAGCGAGGTGCCCGAGTACGAGCAGCTCTCGCGCACTGTCAACGAGACGGTCGGCGAGATCAACGGCGCGCTCGGAGACCCGGCCTGGACGCCGATCCAGTACGTGACCAAGGCCTATCCTCGGCCGGTGCTCGCGGGCCTCTACCGCGCCGCCCGCGTCGGCCTCGTCACGCCGATGCGCGACGGCATGAACCTCGTCGCCAAGGAATATGTCGTCGCCCAAAGCGAGGACGATCCGGGCGTGCTGGTCCTGTCCAAGTTCGCCGGCGCGGCGCGACAAATGCCCGAGGCGCTGATGGTGAACCCCTACGACCGCTTCGAGGTCGCCGAAGCGATCCGGACGGCTCTCTACATGCCGCGTAGCGAGCGGCTGGAGCGCTGGAAGCCGATGGTCGAGCGCATGACCCGCGAGGACGTCGACTGGTGGGCGCGAAACTTCCTATCGGAACTCGAGAACTTCCGCACCGTCGAGCGCGAGCCGCCGACGACGGCCGCGGCGGCGGAGTAGGCTTGAGGCGAGTAGCTTTGGGTCACGACCGGGCGCGCCGCACAGCCCATTCGCCCCGGCGACTTGATCCGGGAACACGGATGCGTCCACACCGGCTCCGGGCCGGGGGGACCATCGCATGTCGGATTTTCGTATGATCGCCGTCGACGACGGCGTGCCGACGCCGTTGGGCGCCCACTTCGACGGACGCGGCGTCAACTTCGCCCTGTTCTCTGAGCACGCGACCGCGGTCGACCTCTGCCTGTTCGAGCCGGGCGAGCGCCACGAGAGCCGGACGATCCGGCTTCCCTGCCGCAGCGACGACGTCTGGCATGGCTACCTGCGCGGCGTCCTACCGGGCCAGCTCTACGGCTACCGCGTTCATGGGCCGTGGGAGCCCGCGCGCGGGCACCGCTTCAACCCGTCGAAGCTTGTCCTCGACCCTTATGCCCGCGAGATCCGCGGGCGCATCCGCTGGCACGACGCCCTCTACGGCCACCGCCGCGGCCTGCAGCGCGAGGACCAGATCGACCGGCGCGACAGCGCGGTCTACATGCCGAAATCGGTCGTCACCGCGCCCGAGGTTCCGAACCTCGCACTCCAGCCGATCCGCAGGCCGCTGTCCGAGACGGTGATCTACGAGGCGCACGTCAAGGCGCTGACGATGACCCATCCGGCGGTGCCGGAAGCCGAGCGGGGCACCTACGCGGCGCTGGCGCATCCGGCCATCGTCGAGCACCTGTGGAAGCTCGGCGTCACCGCCCTCGAGCTGCTGCCGATCCAGGCCTTCGCCGACGACCGCTTCCTCGTCGAGAAGGGGCTGGTGAACTTCTGGGGCTACTCGCCGCTCGGCTACTTCGCGCCCGATCCGCGCTACCTCGGCGACGGCGGGCTCGGCGGCCTCAAGGCGGCGATCCGCGAGCTGAACGCCGCCGGCATCGAGACGATCCTCGACGTGGTCTACAACCACACCGCGGAGGCCGGCCATACCGGCCCGACCCTGTCGTTCCGCGGCATCGACAACGCGAGCTACTACAAGCTCGATCCGGCGAACCCCCGCCGCGACGTCGACTGCACCGGTTGCGGCAACACCCTCGACGTCGCCCACCCGCGGGTGATGCAGATGGTGCTGGATTCGCTCCGGCACTGGGCGACGGCCTACGGCATCGCCGGCTTCCGCTTCGACCTTGCCACCAGCCTCGGCCGGTCGCCCTCCGCGTTCTCGGCGCAGGCCGCGTTCTTCCAGGCGGTGGCGCAGGACCCGGTGCTCGCCCAGGTCAAGATGATCGCCGAGCCCTGGGACCTCGGCGAGGACGGCTACCGGCTCGGCGGCTATCCGCGCGGCTGGAGCGAGTGGAACGACCAGTTCCGCGACGCCGCCCGCGGCTTCTGGCGGGGCGACGCCGGCCAGCTCGCCAAGCTGACGCAGGGGCTGACCGGATCGCGCGAGGTGTTCGCGCCCTCTCGCCGCTCCCCGCTCGCCAGCATCAACTTCGCTGCGACCCATGACGGCTACACGCTGGCCGACGTGGTCGCCTACGAGGAGAAGCACAACGCGGGGAACGGCGAGGACAACCGCGACGGCCACGGCCACAACGTGTCGCGCAACTACGGCGTCGAAGGGCCGACCGACGATCCCGCGATCCGTGCCGTCCGCGCCCGGCAGGTGCGCAACCTGCTCGCCACCGTGATGCTGGCCCAGGGCGTGCCAATGCTGCTGATGGGCGACGAGCGCTCGCGGACGCAAGCGGGCAACAACAACGCCTACTGCCAGGACAATGCGACGAGCTGGATGGACTGGTCGACCGATCCCGACCCGGACCTCGGCGTGTTCGTTTCCAACCTGACGCGCCTACGCAGGGAGCGGCCGGCCTTGCGCCGACGCGCGTTCTTCGACGGCGCGCCGGTCGCGCCCGGGGGGAGCCTGCGCGACGTGCACTGGCTGTCGCCCTGCGGTGCGGAGATGGACTCCGAGGCCTGGGCCGACGAGAGCCGGCGCGCCTTTGGGATGCAGATCGGCAACGACCTCGACCGCGGCCGTATCCTGATCCTGATCAACGCCGACCAAGGCCCTTGCGACTTCCGCCTCGCAGCGGTGGTCGGCGGCCCGTGGCACCCGGTCTTCGACAGCACCGCCGCGACAGGCGCCGTCCCGCCGGACGCCCCCGGCTACGCATCAAGCGCCGTCGTCCCGCTCCAAGGCCGCGCGATCCTGGTGCTCGCCGAGGGCGAGGCGGAACCCGCGCAGCCATCAGGCCGGTTCGTCGCCGCCTGAGGCCGGCCGCCGATTCCGTCTCGCAGCCGCTTCAGTGATCGTGGCCGCAATCCGGGCCGTGCACGTGAGGAGCGTGATCGTGCGCGGCATGATCGTGGGCATGCTGATCGTGGCCGTGGTCGGCATGCCCGTGGTCGTGCTCGTGAGCTGCGGGTCCATGATCGTCATGCGCGTGTGCCGCAAGATCGTGGTGGTCGTGCGAATGGTCGTGGCCGCAGGTTCTGTGGTCGTGGGCCATGCGCTCGGGGCGGAAGGCGCGATCGACCGGGGTCGCCGTGCAGCCCTGGCCGCGGACGAGCTCCGCCGTGGCGGGCGTCGCCGGGACGTGGAGGATTTCGGCGCCGATCTCGGCCGCGACGTGGTTGCCGCCGAGCTGCCAGGCGAGGCGCATCAGGCGGGCTGGATTCTCGGCGCGAACCTCGAGCAGCGCCTCCGGGGCGGCCTTCACCGCGACGAGGCGACCGTCGTCGAGGCGCAGGGCGTCTCCGTCCTCGAGGGCGGCGGCCTTCGCCAGCGCCAGGTCGATATGCAGGCCGCCGGCGCTGTGTAGGTGCCCGCGCTGCGCCTGACGCCCGGCATGGTCGAGGCTGATCGTGTCGACGACCGCATCGGGGCGGACCGCGGCCCGGCGGACGATCGTGGTGGCTCTCGGCATGGCACCCTCTCTCAGGCGATGGTCGCGACGGACGGGGTCGCCGATTTCGGAAACCCGCTTCCGCAGGCTCTTAACCCGCGCCGCGCGCCGTGCCGAGGGCATTTCGCGGCGTCGACGGCCCGAGCCGGAGCAAATCGGAGCCTTGAACCGGGGCGCCGCACCCTGGAGACAAGCCCGGCTTTTCGGCTGCTTCCCCACATCCCGGCGGAACCTTGGCCGTATCAAATGCATTTCATGGTGGATAAGGCTAAGCTCGGACCGCACCATCACCACGGCGAAACGCCGGACCGGATGCACAAGGGAGTCTCGGAACTCATGAAGAAGCTCATCGCCGCCGCCCTCGCCGGCACCCTCGCCCTCTCGGTCGGCGCCTGCAACACGCCGCAGGATCGCGCCCTCGGCGGTGCCGGCCTCGGCGCCCTGGCAGGCGCCGCGATCGGCGGAGCCGCCACCGGGCGCGCCGGCGGTGCGCTGGCCGGTGC
>NZ_VRUT01000053.1:0-29580 GCF_008039465.1 Methylobacterium sp. WL120
GCACGGCCCCGCGCACGAGCCAGGGCAAGGCGGCGGTGACGAGGCCGCAGCCGGCGCCGTACCAGAGGAGGCCGCGCCACCGCAGGGTCTCGCCGACGAGCGCGACGAGGGAGGGCGGCACCGCCAGCAGCATGAAGGACGCCTTCGCCAGCCCCGCGACGACGAGCGCGACGCCCTCCGGCGGCAGGCCGGCGGCGAGGTCCGACAGGCCGGCATGAAGCCCGGCCAGCGCTCCTTGCGTCAGCCAGACGCCGGCCACCGGATCGAGCACGAGGGCGCCGAGCAGGATCGCGGCGCCGGCCGGGATCGCGAGGAGCAGGGCGAGGAAGCCGAGGAGGAGGCGGCCGAGGAAGCGCATCGGCGCGTTATAGCCCGGCTTGTCCGCCGGGACGGCATCGCCCTGAAGGCGGTGCCGCCGGGTGGCCTCCGCCGAGCCTCGCCGCGCGCCGCCGGCCCGCCGCGCTCCAGCGCTGAGGTTCCGAGGTGAGGTTCGGGTCGGACGGGTGTAATCTCGCGCCCATGTTCGAACGAAAGCCTCCGAAGAACGTCTTCGTCCTCACCGGAGCCGGGGTGTCGGCCGAGAGCGGGCTCGGCACGTTCCGGGACCGCGGCGGGATGTGGGCGCGGTTCGATCCGATGCGGCTCGCGACGCCCGAGGCCTTCGCGGCCGACCCCGACACCGTCCTCGACTTCTACAACCTGCGCCGGCGCGGGGTGATCGCGGCCGCGCCGAACCCGGCCCACGTCGCGCTGGCCCGGGCCGAGGCGGCTCTGGCCGAGCGCGGCGGGCGGCTGTTCCTGTGCACCCAGAACATCGACGACCTGCACGAGCGGGCGGGTTCGCGCGCCGTCGTGCACATGCACGGCGAACTCCTGAAGGGACGCTGCACGGCCTGCGGCGGCACGTTCGCCTGCCCCGGCGACCTCCACGTCGCCGACGCCTGCCCGCGCTGCGGCGCCGTCGGCACGTCGCGGCCCGACGTGGTCTGGTTCGGCGAGATGCCCCACCACCTCGACGCGATCCAGGCGGCGCTCTCGACCGCCGACCTGTTCGTCGCGATCGGCACCTCGGGCGCCGTCTACCCGGCGGCCCGCTATGTGCGGCACGCGCGAGCGCAGGGCATCCCGACCTGCGAGCTCAACGCCGAGCCGTCCGACAACGCGGACGCGTTCGACGAGGCCCGCTACGGCCCGGCGAGCGAGACGGTGCCGGCCTACTTCGCCGCCCTCGTCTCGTGATCCGATGCATCGGGCCAGAAAACTAGGCAGAATAACGCCGGGCGATTCAGCAGCGCACTGAAAAACCACGCGAATTGCTTTCGGAAACTCAAGTCCAGCTTGCGCGCAATCGGACTTTCTTTGGCGAATCACGCCGGATCGCTCTGTCAAGACATGGACGCTCACGACGCCGTGCGTACAATGGACAAGCTTGGTGCGGTCGCCGCGGCGCGCACCGGCGTTCGATGAAGCCACACGGGAGCCAACAGCCCATGCAGAACTTCACGGTCACGGCCCGCGAGCGCGACACGGTCCTGGCGGCCCTGCGCTACTACCAGTTCTACCGGATGCAGGGTCACCCGTTCGATCCCCGGCAGGACCATCTCATCGACGCGATCGCCGCCGAGACCGGCGACGCCCTCGACGTCGCCGAGATCGACGACCTCTGCGCCGGCCTCAACGGCAACGCGCACGCCCTCGGCGCCACCGCCGCCCGCATCACCTTCGACGCGATCGCCTGACGACGCCCCCGCGGGGCGAGGACGCGCTCTCCGCCCCCCGGCCATGCACCACGCTCGGTGCTCCCTGCGCGCTCGCAGGCTCTAATACTAAGTCTCATGGGTCAGGACCCATGAGGTCCGGCGGATTGCCGCCGCCCCGCAGTCGCGGGGGCCAGACCTCGATGAGTCGGGCTCATCAGGGTCTGGTATAATCTTCGTGCAGCGCCCCGATTCTTACGTACAGTCGCACACAGGCTGCGCGCCACCCGCCCTTTCTCCCGTATGAGGCATAGGACTCACACATCCCTGCTTGTGGAAGTTCGATGTGCGCGCATCCCCTCGCCCCGCCTGCGGGGAGAGGGCTTTGCCGACCTCGTCGTCGGCAAAGCGAGGCGGCAGCCGAAGGTGAGGGGGCTGCCACGGAGGAACCACATCCGTACGCGCCCCCTCACCGTCGCTTCGGCTTCGCCTCCGCTCCCCAGCTGCACGACTTGGTGCAGCCGGACCTCTCCCCGCGTGCGGGGAGCGAGGACCCGTGCCATACCCGCAACTTGAGCCGGATCCATCTGCGGTTGTCCCGTCGATCAACTGACCTTTGTCGGTGCAGCGTCCGGCGTTCGTGAACGCGATAGGCCTACGGAGCCGACTTGAGCTGGCCCTCGGCGCGCGTCACCGCGGCGTCGCAGGCCTTGGCGTCGCCCTTGGCGTCGGCGGTGCGGGCCTCGTCGAGGGCGACCTTGGCCTGCTGGGCGGCGTCGGCGCCCTTGCCGGCCTCGGCCGACTTCTCCGGGGGGGCCTGCGGCGACTGGCCGGGGGCGGTCCCCTCCGTGCCGGTCACGCCCTCGCCGCCGCGCTTGGCGGCGGCACCCTGGCCGCTGGTCGAAGCCGAGATCGCGGCCGTCGCCTCCGCCTTCACCCGCTTGTCGAGGCCGTCGATCCGCTCGGAACAGGGCGAGGCCGAGGCGGATGCGATCAGGGCGGGCGCCGCGAGCAGGGCGGCGAGGTACGCGAGACGCGTCATCGAATGGAATCTCCGGTGTCTTCGAGCCGAACGGGGGAGCCGAACGGCTTGCCGACGGAAACGCGGCATCCGCCGGCAAGGCTCCCCTGAATGGCGGCCCTTACGACAGATGACGCCTTGAAAACGCGCTTCGCAGGCGACGCGCCGTCGCAAGAACGCCGAAGGGCCCGCTCTTCCGGTTGAAGAGGGGCCCCTCGGTCGTCCAATCCGTCACCGCGCCGTCGGGCGGCGCGGGTCCGCCGGCTCAGGCGCTGAGCTGGTCGCGGATCGGTAGCTGGCGCACGCGGCGCCCGGTGGCGGCGAACACCGCGTTGGCGATGGCCGGCGCCACCGGCGGAACGCCGGGCTCGCCGACGCCGCCGAGCGGGCCGTCCCAGGTGCCCGAGTTGACGAGGTGCACGCGGATCACCTTCGGGGCGGCGTCGATCCGAATGATCTCGTAGCCGTCGAAGTTGTTCTGTTGCGCCCGGCCGTTCTTGAAGGTGATCTCGGAGGTGAGCGCGAGGCCCATCCCCATCACCACGGCGCCTTCCATCTGCGAGCGGATGCGCTCCGGGTTGACCTGAGGCCCGCAATCGATCGCGATGTCGACGGCCACCACCTTCACGCCGCCCTTCGGGTCGACCTCGACCTCGGCCGCGACCGCGGTGTGGGTGACGAAGCTGTAGTGACCCGCGAGCCCGAGGCCCCGGCCCTTCTCCAGCTTGCGGCCCCAGCCGGCACCGCCGGCGGCGGTCTCGATCACCCGGCGCAGGCGCCCGGTGTCGATCGGGTAGAGCTTGGGGTCCTCGCCGTGATTCCACACGTCGCCGATCGTCGTCGGATCGATCTTGCGCGCCGGCCCGATCAGATCGAGCAGGTAGTCCTTCGCGTCGCGTCCCGCAGCGTGCGCCAGCTCCGCCACGAACGACTGGATCGCGAAGGCGTGCGGGATGTTCGAGACCGAGCGGAACCAGCCGATCCGGACGTGGGCGGCCGCCTCCGGGTTCTCCAGCCGGATGTTCGGCACCGCGAACGGGGTGTTGACCAGGCCCATCCCAAGTTCGAACGGCAGCTCGTGCTTCGGGTCGGGCGCGAAGATCGAGCCGATCGTCGGCGCCGCCGAGCGATGGAGCCAGGCCACCGGCATGCCCTTGTCGTCGAGGCCCGCCTCGAGGTGCTCGGCCGAGATGGTGTGGTAGTAGCCGTGGTGGATGTCGTCCTCGCGGGTCCAGGTGAGCTTCACCGGCGCGCCTCCGACCTCGCGCGAGCAGAGCGCAGCCTCGACCACGTAGTCGGGCTTGGACTTGCGGCCGAAACCGCCGCCCAGCAGCGTCACGTTCACCCGCACCTTGTCGGCGGGCAGGCCGAGCGCCTTGACCAGCCGGTCGTGGGCGGCCTGCGGACCCTGCGTGCAGGCCCAGGCCTCGCACGCGCCGTCCTTCACCTGCACCACGGCGGCCGGCGGCTCCATCGGAGCCTGGACGAGGTGGGGCACGAAGTAGTCGGCCGTGAGCTTCGTCTTGGCCTTGGCCATCGCCCCGTCGACGTCGCCCTGGTTGCGCACGACCTTGCCGGGTGCACGCGACGCCTTCTCGAGCTCGGTGCGGAACGCGTCGGTGTCGTAGTTGGCGTTCGGGCCGTCGTCCCAGACGATCTTCAGGGCCTCGCGGCCCTTCATCGCCGCCCAGGTGTTCTTGGCCACCACGGCGACGCCGCCGAGCGGCATGAACTCGGACGGGATCGCCCCGCCGTCGATCTTGAACACCTTCACGACACCGGGGACCTTCTTGGTCTCGGTGTCGTCGTACGAGACGACCTTGCCGCCGTAGACGGCCGGGCGCGCGACCAGGGCGTACAGCATGCCCTCGCGCTTCGTGTCGAGGCCGTAGACGGCCTTGCCGGTGGTGATGTCACGGTTGTCGATGATGCCGATCTGGCCCTTGCCGATGTAGCGGAAGGCCTTGGGGTCCTTCAGCACCACGCTCTCGCGGGCCGGCACCGGCAGCTCCGCCGCGGCGGCCGCGACCTCGCCGTAGCCGAGCGTACGCTTCGACTTGGCGTGCGCCAGCACGTGGTTCTCGGCCGTGACCTCGGAGGCCGGCACGTTCCACTGCTTGGCGGCCGCCTGGATCAGCATGAGCCGGGCCGCGGCGCCCGCATGGCGGAAATGCTGGAAGAAGTGGCGCAGGCTCCGCGAGCCGTCGGTGTCCTGGTTGCCGAAGCGCTCCTCGTCGCCCCAGGCCTGGACCACGCCGACCTTCGACCAGTCGGCCTCAAGCTCGTCGGCGACCACGAAGGCCACCGAGGTGCGCACGCCTTGGCCCATGTCGGAGCGGTGGTTGGTCACGGTCACACGGCCGTCGGCGGCGATCGCCACGAAGATCTTCGGGTCGTCGCGCCAGCCGCGCGGCATGCCGTCGGCGCCGAACTTCGGCGGCTCGTCCTTGGCGGCCTCGGCCTTGGCCGTGCCGCGCAGGTTCACCGCGAGCACGAAGGCGCCCAGGCCACCGAGGATGGTGCGGCGGCTGACGTTGGCGATCAGCGGCGTCCGGGTCGGCGTCTCGGCCGCAAGCTCGGCCATCATCTTGGCATCGTGGATCACAGGCGCTCTCCCTTGGTGGCGGGCGCCTGGCCGGCGGCCTGGTGGATCGCGGCGCGGATGCGCGGGTAGGTGCCGCAGCGGCAGATGTTGCCGCTCATCTGCTCGTCGATCTGCGCGTCGGTGGGCTTGGGCGTGTCCTTCAGCAGCGAGGCCGCCTGCATGATCTGGCCGCACTGGCAGTAGCCGCACTGCGCCACGTTGAGGTCGCGCCAAGCCACCTGCACCGGATGGTTGCCGTCGGGCGAGAGCCCTTCGATGGTGGTCACCGCCTGGTCGGCCGCGGCCGAGATCGGGGTGGTGCAGGACCGGGTGGCGGTGCCGCCGAGGTGGATCGTGCAGGCGCCGCACAGCGACTGGCCGCAGCCGAACTTGGTGCCGACCAGCCCGAGCTCGTCGCGCAGGTACCAGAGCAGCGGCATGTCGGGATCGCCGTCGAAGCTGCGTGGCGCTCCGTTCACCGTCAGTTTGATCATTCGCAAAGGTCCTGTCTGAACGCGGATCGCGTCGGGAGGGCTCGACGGCTCGGGTGGGATGCAAGGCCCGCCGAACCGCGACGCCCCCCGGGTCCGCACGTCGTTCTCAGAATGAATTCAATCTACGGCATGCCCGCTCCGCGGTGCAACGCGGGCAAACGACCGCACGCGACGCGAGCCCGGCGCCGGGGGCATGCCGTGTGCGGTGGCGCACGCGATGGGAATCGGGCTTCGAGATCGTCTGGAAGATTGTCGCCATGCGGCTCTTGGACTAAATGACTATCTGAATGGTCATGAAGATGGGTGGAGGTTTCTATGGCGACGGTCAGCCTTGCCGAAGCGAAGGCGCATCTCAGCGCCCTCGTCGATAGGGTCATCGCAGGTGAAGCCGTCACCATCACCCGCCGCGGACGAGAAGTCGTGCGGCTGAGCGCCGTGTCGGAACCGAAGCGGAAGGTCGATCTCGACGCCCTGAGAGCGGTCACGGCACAGATGCCGTTCCAAGACGAAGGTGCAGCAGACTTCATTCGGGCGATGCGCGACGACGAGCGCTATTGATGCCCTACCTCGATACGTCCGTCCTGGTTGCAGCGCTGACTACCGAAGCGAACACGGGACGGATGCAAGAATGGCTCGCCGCCCAGAGGGCCGACGACCTTGCCATCAGTGCTTGGGTCGTAACGGAATTCTCGGCAGCGCTTTCGATCAAGGTCCGAACAGGCGCAATCGATGGAGTGCGGCGATCCGTGGCGCTTGCCGCTTTCGCACAGCTTTCGTCCGCCTCGTTCCGAATGTTGCCTGGGACCGAGGCGACGTTTCGATCCGCAGCGCGATTCGCCGATCAGGCGCGGCTGGGCCTACGAGCGGGCGATGCCTTGCACCTCGCGATCGTCATGGACGAAGGCCTGGTTCTCGCCACGCTCGACAAGCGCCTGGCGGAAGCCGGCGCGGCTCTGGGCGTGCCGACCGACCTTCTTTGACGGCAGCCTCGCTCCGACCGGCAAGCCTCGCTCCGACCGGCAAGCCTCGGATGGCACCAAGCCTCAGACCGTGACCTGCGTCCCGACCTCCACGACCCGGCCCGTCGGGATCTGGAAGAAGTCCGTCGCGTCGTTGGCGTTCTTGGCCAGGGTGATGAAGATCCGGTCCTGCCACAGCGGCATCCCGGAATGGGCGGCGGGGCGGATCGAGCGGCGCGACAGGAAGAACGACGTCGCCATGATGTCGAACTTGAAGCCCTGCTTGCGCAACAGCACGAGGGTCTTGGGGATGTTCGGCGTCTCCATGTAGCCGAACTTCATCACGACCTTGAAGAAGCCCGGCCCGATCGGCTCGAGCCGCACCCGGTCCGGCCCGTTGGCGCGGGGGGTGTCGACGGTCTCGACCGTGAGGATGACGTTCTTCTCGTGCAGCACCTTGTTGTGCTTGAGGTTGTGCAGCAGCGCCGCCGGCGCGATCTCGGGGTCGCTCGTCAGGAACACCGCGGTGCCGCGCACGTGGTGCGGCGGGCTCTTCTCCAGCATGCCGACGAGCTCGAGGATCGGCACGTCGGTCTTGCGGGTCTTGTTGAACAGGATCGTGACGCCCCGCACCCAGGTCCACATCAGCACGATCAGCCCTGCGGCCAGCAGCAGCGGCACGTAGCCGCCTTCCAGCACCTTGAGCAGGTTCGAGAGCAGGAACAGGAACTCGATGACGATGAACGGCAGCATCAGGGCGGCGGCTGCCACCGGCGACCAGCGCCACAGCCGCCAGACCACGAGGAAGGTCATGCTCGCGGTGAGCAGCATCGTGCCGGTGACCGCGATGCCGTAGGCGGAGGCCAGGGCCGAGGACGAGCGGAACACCACCGCCAGCACCACGACGCCGACCATCAGCAGCACGTTGATCTGCGGCAGGAAGATCTGCCCCGAATGCGACTCGGAGGTGTGGCGGATCTCAAGCCGCGGCAGCAGCCCGAGCTGGATCGCCTGCCGGGACAGCGAGAACGCCCCGGTGATCACCGCTTGGCTCGCGGTGACGGTGGCCAGCGTCGCGAGGATCACCATCGGCAGCAGCGCCCATTCGGGAAACAGCTGGAAGAAGGGGTCGGTGGTGTCGGGCTTCTCCAGCACCAGGGCCGCCTGGCCGAGGTAGTTCAGCGCCAGCGACGGGAAGACCAGGCCGATCCAGGCGATCTGGATCGGACGCCGTCCGAAGTGACCGAGGTCGGCGAACAGCGCCTCCGCGCCGGTGACGGCCAGGAACACCGCGCCCAGCGCCACGAGCGCGCCGGTGCCGTGGCCGAGCAGGTAGTGCACGGCGTACCACGGGTTCAGCGCCTTGAAGACCGCGAGGTTTCCGACGATGTGCGGCACGGCCGCCAGCGCCAGGGCCGCGAACCACACCACCATCACCGGGCCGAAGAAGGCGGCGACCTTGCTGGTGCCGCGACTCTGCACGAGGAACAGCGCCAGGATGATCGCCACGGTGATCGGCAGCACCGAGCCCTCGAAGGCCGGCGTGACGAGCTTCAAACCCTCCACCGCCGAGAGCACCGAGATCGCCGGGGTGATCACCGCGTCGCCGTAGAACAGGGCCGCGCCGAGCAGGCCGAGGGCGAACACGATCCGCGATCCGCCGAGCGCCTTCCGCGCCAGCGCCATCAGCGAGAGGATGCCGCCCTCGCCGTTGTTGTCCATGCGCAGCAGGATCGCGACGTACTTCACCGTCACGATCAGGAACAGCGCCCACAGGATCAGCGAGGCGGTGCCGAGCACCTCCTCGGGCAGCAGGATGTTGTCGTAGCGGGCCGGCACCAGCGCCTCGCGGAAGGCGTAGAGCGGGCTGGTGCCGATGTCGCCGTAGACCACGCCGACCGAGCCGACCGTCAGCGTCCACAGGCCCGGGGCGGCATGGCCCTGGCTCTGCCCCTCGACGGGATCGAGGGTGCCGGCCGGCAGGCTCGCGGCCCCGGGCGCGGTCGCCGCGGGTTTGTCCGGCACGGCGCCGGGCTGAGCGGCAGGACCGCTCGGTGTGGCAGGGTGTGTCATCGGGTGCGTTCGAGGCTCAGGCCTGCGCGGCGTTTCGCGGTGTGGCGCATCGAAGGTCCCACCGGAGGATGCGACCGTGTGCGTGAAATGAACCCGCGCGGTCGCGGGGCCCGCCGCTCACGGGGCCTTCGAGGCCCTGCTATCACGCCGGCGCCCGAGCGGGAACAGGGCGGTTCCCAAGCCGCTCTTCCTTCCCCCCTCTGCGGGGGAGGGTGGCCCGCGCAGCGGGTCTGGAGAGGGGAGCGCGTTGTCCGGAAAGGTCGCTCCCTTCTCCCGACCCTCGCTGACGCGAGGCCTTCCCTCCCCCGCAGAGGGGGGGAGGGAAGAGCGCGCGTTACGCTTTACAGTCGGGTCGTCCTACTCCGCGGCGTTGCGCGCGCCCTGGCCGAAGCGGCGCTCGATGTAGTCGATCACCACCGTCTCGAAGTCTTTGGCCAGCGTCGCGCCGCGGAGCGTCATCGCCTTCTTGCCGTCGATGAAGACCGGCGCGGTCGGGGTCTCGCCGGTGCCCGGCAGCGAGATGCCAATGTCGGCGTGCTTCGATTCGCCCGGGCCGTTGACGATGCAGCCCATCACCGCGACGTTCAGGCCCTCGACGCCCGGATAGGTCTTCTTCCACTCCGGCATCGAGGTGACGATCCAGTTCTGGATGTCGCGGGCGAGTTCCTGGAACGTGGTCGAGGTGGTGCGGCCGCAGCCGGGGCAGGCCGCGACCATCGGCACGAAGGTGCGGAAGCCCATGGTCTGCAGCAATTCCTGGCTGGCCTTCACCTCGACGGTGCGGTCGCCGCCGGGCTCCGGCGTCAGCGAGTAGCGGATCGTGTCGCCGATGCCCTCTTGCAGCAGCACGCCGATGGCGGCCGACGCCGCGACCAAGCCCTTCGAGCCCATGCCGGCCTCGGTGAGGCCGAGGTGGATCGCGTAATCCGAGCGGCGGGCGACCTCGCGGTAGACCGCAATCAGGTCCTGCACCGCCGAGACCTTGGCGGAGAGGATGATGCGATCCTTCGGCAGGCCCAGCTCCACGGCGCGCTCCGCCGAGGAGAGCGCCGACTGCACCATCGCCTCGCGCATCACCGCGCGGGCGTCGATCGGCCGGGGAAGCCTCGCGTTCTCGTCCATCAGGTGGGTGAGCAGCGCTTCGTCGAGCGAGCCCCAGTTCGCGCCGATGCGCACGGTCTTCCCGTAGCGGATCGCCTGCTCGATGATCGTCGAGAACTGGACGTCCTTCTTCTCCTTGAAGCCGACGTTGCCTGGGTTGATCCGGTACTTCGCCAGCGCCTCGGCGCAGGCCGGATGGTCGGAGAGGAGCTTGTGGCCGATGTAGTGGAAGTCGCCCACCAGCGGCACGTGGCAGCCGATGCGGTCGAGGCGCTCGCGCACCTTCGGCACGGCGGCCGCGGCTTCGTCGCGGTCGACGGTGATGCGGACCAGCTCCGAGCCGGCCCGCGCCAGCTGGGCGACCTGCGCCACCGTGGCGTCGATGTCGGCGGTGTCGGTGTTGGTCATCGACTGGACGACGACCGGAGCCCCGCCGCCGACGATCACCGCGCCTTCGCCCTCGCCGACGCGCACGCCGACGGTGCGGTGCCGCGGAGCCGGCCCGGCGATCTCCGGTCCGGTCAGGCCCGCGACCTGCGCGGCGAGCGGGTTCTGGTCGAGGCTGGCGGCTTGCATGGCTTCCATCGTGGACCTTCGTTCAAGGCCTTGGTGTTTCGCGGGACGCGA
Organism: Methylobacterium sp. WL120; assembly: GCF_008039465.1. Taxonomy (NCBI): domain Bacteria; kingdom Pseudomonadati; phylum Pseudomonadota; class Alphaproteobacteria; order Hyphomicrobiales; family Methylobacteriaceae; genus Methylobacterium; species Methylobacterium sp. WL120. The sequence continues at coordinate 10,557 of NZ_VRUT01000053.1, forward strand.
TCGGCCGGCGGCTGCGCGCAGCATGCGATCACGTTACGCCCTCGATCGTTTAGCTGCGATTGACGCATGACCGCGTCAATCCCGCGGCCCTGCATGTCTGCACCGCGCGTGTCATGTCGCATCCGCCCGGCGATGTCGAGTTCGCGCACGCCACAGCTCAGGCCGATCGTTCTCCGCGTGCCCCGGAAAGGCGTTGCCCGCCAACGGGATCGCGCGCTCCGCCGTCGGATTCCGAGCGTGCCCCTGCGATGCCGACACCGCCGATCGCCCCGCCTCCGGCAGGGCCGATTCGCGGAACCGTCGGGCGTTCGCCGCGCTTGCGCCGCCGCCACGTCCGTAGGAAAATGCTGCGGTGCGTGCGTTGATATTGCAGTGCAACAACCCATGTCGAGGCGATGATGACGTTGACCTCAAATTCCTCCACCGATCGTCCCGAGCCGGACAACCCGGCCACCGCCGTGCCCGAGCCGGTCTCCGACGGCATCGCCGACAGCCCCTCCGCGCACCCGTCGCACCACGTGCTCGCAGGGCCGCGGGCCGAGAAGAACGTGGCGCTCGCGCTTCAGGGCGGCGGCGCGCACGGCGCCTTCACCTGGGGCGTCCTCGACGCGCTGATCGAGGACGGGCGCCTCGGCTTCGAGGCGGTGACGGGGGCGAGCGCCGGCGCGATGAACGCCGTCGTGATGATCGACGGCTGGCTCGCGGGCGGCCCCGAGGGCGCCCGCGCTGGCCTGGAGCGGTTCTGGCGCGAGGTCAGCCTCGACGGCGACTTCTCGCCCGGCCAGCGCAGCCTGTTCCACGGGATGTTCGGTGCCCTGAAGGGCAACCCGGTGATCGAGTTCTGGTCGAAGGTGCTGACGCCGAGCCCCTACGTCTCGAATCCGCTCAACATCAACCCGCTGCGCAAGGCGCTGGCCGCCCAGGTCGACTTCGAGCGTCTGCGCGAGTCGAACACCGCCGGCGTCTTCGTCTCGGCCACCAACGTCTGGACCGGCAAGCTCGCGGTGTTCGAGCGCGAGCGCCTCACCGTCGATCACCTGATGGCCTCGGCCTGCCTGCCGACCGTGTTCCAGGCGGTGGAGATCGACGGCGTGCCCTATTGGGACGGCGGCTACCTCGGCAACCCGCCGCTCTATCCGCTGCATCGCGGCGCGGTGACCCGCGACATCGTCCTGGTGCAGATCAACCCGGTGGAGCGTCGCGAGACCCCGCGGACCGAGAAGGAGATCCAGGACCGGCTGAACGAGATCACCTTCAACGCCAACCTGATGCGCGAGCTGCGCGCGATCGACTTCGTCGACGGGCTGATCGAGGAGGGCGTGCTCGGCCAGGGCCAGTACCAGCGGGTGCTGGTCCACCGCATCGACGGCACCGACGCGCTGGAGGACTACAACGCCGCCTCGAAGCTCGACGCCCGCTGGCGCGTGTTCCAGCGCCTGCGCGACAAGGGCCGCGGCGCCGCGCAGGCTTGGCTCGCCGAGCATTACGAGAAGATCGGCCGCGACTGCTCCCTCGACCTGCAGAAGGCGTATCAGTAGGCGCTCCGCGCGGGATCGTCTCAAACGGGATTCTCGCTGCGCGGGTGGATTAAAGCCGCGCGCGGGTCCGTTTACGCTCCATGATCGCCGACAAGACCAAGCGTCTCGACATCGTCGACCTGCTGGTGCCGCTACGGCGCTACGCGCGCTCGCTCACCCGCGACACCCTGCGGGCCGACGACCTCGTGCACGACACGCTGGTCCGCGCGCTGGAGGCGGAAGGCAGCCTCCGGCCGAACACCAACCTGCGCACCTGGATGATGACGGTGCTGCACAACGTCTTCATCGACGACCAGCGCCGCAAGCGCGTCGAGACCCGCCACGCCGACGTCCTGGTGCAGATGCACGAGGAGGTGGCGCCGCCGGCCCAGGAGGGCCAAGTCCGCCTCGCCCAGATCCGCCGCGCCTTCCTGACGCTCCCCGAGGAGCAGCGCGCCGCCCTGCACCTCGTCACCCTCGAAGGCATGGCCTACGCCGACGCGGCGGCGGTTCTCGGCATCCCGATCGGCACATTGATGTCGCGTCTCGGGCGAGGCCGGGCGGCGTTGCGCGCCTTCGAGGAGGGCGAGGGCGGCGCGCGGGAGGGCACGGCGCGGAAAGCTCCCGGAAATGCTGCCGAGGAGCCGCGTGCGCGCGGGCCGGAGCGGCCGGGCCTGCGCCTCGTCGCCCGCGACGGCTGCACCGAGGGGCCGGGCGACGCCCCCTCCTTCCGTCGCGCCGTCGGGGACTTCTAATCCCGCCGCGACGAGACGAACGGGCGGCAGGGCGGCGCCCCGCGTCGAGGACGACGAACGAGACGACAGGACGAGCGCGATGACCGACCCGATTGCAGACACCGACCTCATCGCCTTCGTCGACGGGCAGCTCGACGTGATGCGCCGCCTCGACGTGGAGGCGTACCTCGCCGGCCACCCCGACGTCGCCGCCCGGGTGATGGCCGAGATGCACGACCGCGACGCGCTGCGCGAATCCTTCGCCCCGTCGCCGGGCCCGGGGCCCGACCGGCTGCGCCTCGCCGCCCGCCGCCTCGACCGGTCGCTGCGCTGGAGCTCGTTCGCGTCGCGTCTCAAGCGGGCGGCAGCGATCGCCGTGCTCGTCGGCGCCGGCTGGCTCGCGCACAGCGAGGTCGGCCAGTTCGGCGTGCCCGACACCTTCGCGTCGCCGGTCGACCCGGCCCTCGTCGCCGACGCGCAGCAGGCGCGCGAGGTGGCCCGGCTGCGCGCCCGCATCGGCGCGCAGGGCGCGCCGGCCTACGACCGCGACCGGCTTTCGGCCGCCACCGGCATCGCGCTCCCCGCCCTGCCGGACGGCTGGACCGTGCGCGACGTGCAGGTGTTTCCCGCCCGCAGCGGCACCGGGATCGAGGTGGCGTTCTCGGCCGGCGACCTCGGCGAGGTCTCGCTGTTCGCGACCCGGCGCCGCTCGTCCGGCCTCGTGCAGGCGGCCGGGCTCGCCACCGACGTGGAGGATGCCGGCGACGGCGCGACGCTCGCCTGGACCACCGGCGACTCGGCCTACGCCGTCAGCGGCGGCCACGACGCGAAGGATTTGCGGCACGCGGCCCTGGCTTTGGCCGCCGCGCCCTGAGGGCGGCTCAGCCGAGCATCGACGGCGTCCGGTCGGCGGCGAGCATCGTGCGCGCCTCGGCCGAATCGACGTCCATCCGGGCGATCAGCGCCTCGGCGCTCGCGAACCGCTCCTCGCCGCGGATGAAGTCCACGAGTTCGACCGCGATCTCCTGCCCGTAGAGGTCGCCCGAGAAGCCGAACAGGTTCACTTCCAGGAGCGGCGCGCCGTCGTCGAAGGTGGGGCGGCGGCCGTAGCTCGCCACGCCGTCGCGCATCGTGCCATCGGGCAAGCGCACGCGCACCGCGTAGATGCCGTGGGCGAGCGCGCACTCGGTGAGGGCGAGGTTGGCTGTCGGGTAACCCAGCGTGCGCCCGCGCTTGTCGCCGTGCCGCACGGTGGCGAGCACGAACCAGCGGTAGCCGAGCAGTGCGTTGGCACGGGCCACGTCGCCCTCCGCCAGGGCACGCCGGATCGCGCTCGACGAGACCGGCTCGGCCTCGCGGCCCAGCGCCACCGGCGTCACGACGCGGCAGGACAGGTCGATCTCGGCGCAGAGTGCCGCGAGCATCGCCGGCGTGCCCTCGCGTCCGCGCCCGAAGTGGAAGTCGTGCCCGACGACGACGCCGGTGAGGCCGAGGTCGTCGCGCAGCAGCCGCTCCACGAAATCGCGCGCGCCGGTGCCGGCGAGCCCGGCGTCGAACCGGCGCACGATCACCCCGTCGAGGCCGAGCCGGCGGAAGACGATCTCGCGGGCGGCGACGCCGGTGAGGCGGAACATCGGCTTGTCGGGGGCGAAGTAGGCGCGCGGATGCGGCTCGAAGGTGAGGATCGCCGAGGGCGCGCCGGTCTCGGCGGCGGCTCCGCGCACTGCGGCCACCAGTTCGCGATGCCCGCGGTGGACCCCGTCGAAGTTGCCGATCCCCGCGACTGCGCCGCGCAGGGCTGCCGGCACCGGCTCGTCCTCGCGGCAGATCGTGAAGGGCCCGGGAGCTGTCTCGGGAGCCGTCTCGTCGCCTGACGCCATCGGGAGCTTTTGCGGATCGTCCAGTGCGGCGGCCCTCGCCGGAACCGCGGATTGCAGCGCCGCGGACCCTGTCGAAAACCGCCGGGGCGGTCAAGCGAGGGCGGCGCGCTGGGGACCGAACATCGCAAGGCGTTCCGTCCGCTTGGTCGGCCGGCCGGAACATGCGACGAGCGGCAGCATCCGAGGCGGTGGCGCCCGGCCGTTGAGGGGGGCGACGACGCCCGGTGCGCGAGATCCGCTTCGAGCAAGGCCGGCGATGGCGCGGCCGGTGATCCCGCGCTCGCTGCGGGCGCGGCTGCTCGCGCTCTGGCTGCTGCTCCTCGCCTCCGCCGCGGCCACGGGCTACCTGCTGTTCGCGTTCTACAGTCAGTCGGCCGACGTGCAGGTCGGCCAGGCCGAGGTCGCGGTCGCCCGCGCCTGCCGCGAGATCGTCGACCGCACCGCCTTCGTCACCGGCGCGATGGCCTCGACGCGGATCGTCGACGCCAGCGTTCGCGCCGACCTCGCCGACGCGGTGAGCGTGGCGCTCGCCCGGTCGCCCGGCGTCGAGGGCGGGGTCTGGACCGCCGCCGAGGGCTCGGTCGCCTACGCCTTCCCGACCTACGAGGGCACCGGGCCCAAGACCGACCTGCCCTCGGCCGAGCGCGAGAGCATCGCGCAGATCAACGCCGACGCGCTGCGCACCGAGCGGCCTGCCGCGCTCCGCCGCCCGAGCCGGACGCAGGCGCTGCTGCTCCAGGCCTGCCCGCTGCGCGGCCCGATCGCCGGCGCGACCGCCTGGACCATGGCGCGGATCCAGACCGACCACGGGCCGGCCTACCGGCAGCTCCTCGCCGGCTTCGCCTTCCTCGCCGCCACCGTTCTCGGCTCGGCCCTGTTCCTCGGCCGCTTCCTCTACGGCTTTTCCGGCCACATCGCCCGGCTGAAGGCCCAGCTCGCCGCGCCGCGTTCCGAGCGCGGCGACCTGCCCGACCTCGCGCCCACCGGCGAGCCGGAGCTCGACCGCCTCGTCGATGCCTTGAACGCGGCGAGCGCACGCCTGCGCGAGGCGCAAGGGCGCGCCGTGGCGGCGGAAAAGCTCGCTGCGGTCGGGCGCCTGTCGGCAAGCGTCGCCCACGAGATCCGCAACCCCCTGTCGGCCATGCGCCTCAAGGCCGAGAACGCCCTGGCGAGCGGCGACCCGGCCCGCGCCCGCGGCGCCATCGAGACCGTGCTGCAGCAGGTCGCGCGCATCGACGGCCTGCTCGCCGACCTGCTCGGGCTGACGCAGACGCGGCCCCCCGTGCGGGCGCCCGCCGACGTCGCCGCCCTCGTCGAGGCCAGCGCCCACCTGCACGAGGACCTCGCCCGCGAGCAGAGCGTGCGGCTCGCCGTCGAGACCGACGGGCTGCCGCCCGGCGCCCGGGTCTCGATCGACGCCGGCCAGGTCGCCCGGGCGCTCGACAACCTCGTGCTCAACGCGCTCCAGCACGTGCCCGAGGGCGGCCTCGTCCGGCTCGCCGCCGCCCGGGTCGGGGAGGGCGGCGGCGCGCGCCTGCTGCTGACGGTGTCGGATACCGGGCCGGGCGTCCCCGCCGCGATCCGGGCCGAGCCGTTCGAGCCCTTCGCCACCGGGCGCCCCGACGGCACCGGCCTCGGCCTCGCCATCGTGCGCGAGATCGCCCGCGCCCACGACGGCGAGGTCCGGCTGATGGAATCGACCGTCGGCGCCACCTTCGAGATCGACCTGCCATGGCTGTGAGATGGCGCTGATCCTGATCGTCGACGACGACGCGGCATTGGCCGAGAGCTTGGCCGAGACCATCGCCGACCTCGGCCATCGCCCCCTCGTGGCGGCGTCGGGCCGCGAGGCGCTGTCGCGGCTGGCGGCCGAGCCGCGGGTGGCCGCGATCCTCCTCGACCTGCGCATGCCGGGCGACCTCGACGGCATGGCGGTGCTCGCCCGCATCCGCGCGCAGGACAGCCCCCCGCCGGTCACCGTGCTCACGGCCTACGCCAACGCCGGCAACACCATCGAGGCGATGCGCCTCGGCGCGCACGACCACCTGACGAAGCCCGTCGGCCGGGCCGACCTTGCGGCGGTGCTGGCGGCGATGCTCGAACGGCCGGCGATCCCGTCGAGCTCTGCCGTCGAGCCCGGCCCCGGCGACGGCCTCGTCGGGTCGAGCGCCGGGATGCGGCGGGTCCAGAAGACGATCGGCCTGGCCGCCGACAGCGACGCGACCATCCTGATCCGCGGCGAGACCGGCACCGGCAAGGAGCTGGTGGCACGCGCGCTCCACACCTACGCCCGGCGGCGCACCGGGGCCTTCGTCCCGGTCAACTGCGCCGCGATCCCCCGCGACCTCCTCGAGAGCGAGCTGTTCGGCCACGTCCGCGGCGCCTTCAGCGGCGCGGTGACGGACCGGCCCGGCGCCTTCCGGGAGGCGCAGGGGGGAACGCTGTTCCTCGACGAGATCGGCGACATGCCGCGCGAGATGCAGGCCAAGATCCTGCGGGTGATCCAGGACAAGGTGGTGGCGCCGGTGGGCGGCCGCCCGGTCGCCGTCGCGGTGCGCGTGGTGGCAGCCACCCACCGGGACCTGCCGGGGATGGTCGCCGCCGGCACGTTCCGCGAGGACCTGTACTATCGCCTCAACGTCGTGCCGATCGCGCTGCCGCCCCTGCGCGAGCGCCTCGCCGACATCCTGCCGCTGGCCGAGCACTTCCTGGCCGGCGCTGGGCTCGGGGGCAAGCGCCTGACGGCGGCGGCCGCCGCGCGGCTGCTCGGCCATGCCTGGCCGGGCAACGTGCGCGAGCTGCGCAACGTGATCGAGCGCGCCGGCGTGCTCGTGCGCGGCGACGCGATCGACGCGCAGGACCTCGACCTGCCCGCCGCCTCCCGCAAGCCCGAGCCGGTGGACTGGCTCTCCGGAGACCTGCCCGGCGCCGTCGCGCGGCTGGAGGCCGCGATGATCGCAGCCGCCCTGGAGGCGGCCGGCGGCAACCGCACCGCGGCGGCCCGGCGTCTCGGCATCCAGCGACAGCTGCTCTACGCCAAGATCGAGCGCTACGGCCTCGGCGCACCGCCGGACGGGACCGACCTGTCCGATATTCCGACGGATACCGTCGTGAATCCCGACGGTCGAGCTTGACCGTTGCACGCGCAACTGTCTGATCCGTAAGCTTTTTGTCCGTGGCACGGAGGGTGCCATGGCCCTCCCGTGATGTCATTGCGACAGGGAGGCTTCGTGCGACACGGTCAAACGCTCATCGCGTCCGCGATCCTGGCGCTCGCCGCGTCATCGGGCGGTGCGACGGCGCAGTCGGTGTTCGATCCGAGCGGCTTGCCTCAGACTCGCGGGACAGTGCGGCAGTACACGCTGACGCCGCGAGGCGACGTCGACGGCCTGATCCTTACCGACGGCACCGAGGTGAAGGCGCCGCCCCATCTCAGCGCGCAGCTCGTCTTCGCGGTGCGCCCGGGGGACGCCGTCACGATCCACGGCCTCAAGGCCCGCGCATTGCCGCTGGTGGATGGCAGCCTGATCCGCAACGACGCCACCGGGGCGACGGTGGCCGACCTCGGCCCGCCCCGGCGCGACCGCGCCGAGACGACGGTGAGCGGGCGCGTCGGCATGGCGCTGCACGGCAAGCGCGGCGAGATCAACGGCGTCCTGCTGGAGGACGGCACGCAGGTGCGGATGCCGCCGCGGGAAGCCGAGCGCTGGAGCGTCGAGCTCCAGGCCGGGCGATCCCTGACCGTCCGCGGAATCCTCCTGCGCACCGCCCTCGGCACGGTGATGGAGGCGCACGCCGTCGGCGCCTCCGCCGGGGCGATGACCGAGATCGACCCTGGGCCGCCGCCACCGCCTCCGCCGGACGCTCCGCCGCCTCCGCGCTGAACCCAACGTTCCCCAACCCGTCGAGACACACATGACCACCATGAAAGCCGCCGGCATCGTCTGGGGCGTCTTCGGCCACCGCTTCGCCATCGAGGGCGCCGACGGACGCCACCTCGCCGACCTCGGGCCGAAGGGCGCCGAGGGCGTCGCGCTCCGCGTCGGCGACGCGGTGACCGTCGAGGGCGAGAAGAAGCCCTCGGAGATCAAGGTCGCGCGGCTCACCACCGCCGACGGCACGGTGCACGCGGTGACCTGGCCCGACAAGCACGCGGATTCGGAGGGCGACCCCGCCGCCGCGATCGCCGCCGCCGAGGCCGCCGGCTACCGCGTCACGGGCGAGCCGGAGCGCAAGCCCAAGCACGTCGAGGTGCCGGCCGAGAAGGACGGCCGCGCCGTCCGCCTGCACGTCGACCGCGACGGCACGGTGCGCGAGCCGAAGCCCAAGACCCAAGCGAAGACCGAGTTGAAGACCGACTCCAAGTCCGCCTCGGCCGAGGCGGCCTGATCGGTCGACCGAGGCGGAACACCGCCGCGGTCGAGGACTTGAGCACGCGGCCGAGCGGAGCGATCCGCCCGGCCGCAGGACAGACGAGGGGGGACGGCGTGAGCACGACACAAGCGGGGGCGAGGGGCGGCACGGCCGACCCGGCGCCGACGGCGAAGACCCTGCGCGGGCTCGACGCCCTCAACTTCTTCCTCGCCGACGTGCGCGACGGCCTGGGGCCGTATCTCGCGATCTACCTGATCGCCGTGCGCGGGCCCGACCAGGGCTGGAACGAGGCGACCACCGGCCTGATCATGACGATCGCCGGCGTGGCCGGCCTGATCGCGCAGACGCCGGCCGGCGTGCTCATCGACGGCACCAACGCCAAGCGCGCCGTGGTGATCGCCGCCGCGCTCGCGGTGACGGCGAGCTGCCTCGCGCTGCCCTTCATCGGCAACTTCTACCTCGTCGCCGCGACCCAGTCGGTGGCGGGCGTCGCCGGGGCGATCTTTCCGCCCGCGCTCGCCGCCATCACCCTCGGGATCGTCGGCCCCAAGATGTTCTCGCGGCGGATCGGCCGCAACGAGGGCTTTAACCATGCCGGCAACGCCGTCTCCGCCGCCCTCGCGGGTGGGCTCGCCTACTTCTTCGGACCCGTCGTGGTGTTCTGGCTGATGGGGGGGCTCGCCGTCTGCTCCGTCGGCGCGATGCTGCTGGTGCCGGCCGACGCCATCGACGACGACCTCGCCCGCGGCATGACCAAGGAGCAGGAGGCGGCCCGGGACGCGGCGGGCAAGGACGACGCGCCGTCGGGCCTCGCCACCTTGCTCAAGAACAAGCCGCTGCTGCTCTTCGCCGGCCTGTGCGCGCTGTTCCACCTGTCGAACGCTGCGATGCTGACCTCGGTCGGGCAGCTCCTCACGCACCTGTCGGGCAAGGACCACGCGACCTCGTTAATCGCGATCTGCATCGTCGCCGCGCAATGCGTGATGGTGCCGGTGGCGATGTTCGTCGGCGCCAAGGCCGACGCGATCGGCCGCAAGCCGATCTTCCTCGCGGCCTTCGGCGTGCTGGCGCTCCGCGGCGTGCTCTACACGCTCTCCGACAACCCGTTCTGGCTCGTCGGCGTCCAGCTCCTCGACGGGGTCGGCGCCGGCGTCTACGGCGCGCTGTTCCCGGTGGTGGTGGCCGACCTGACCCGCGGCGGCGGACGCTTCAACGCGGCCCAGGGCGCGGTGGCGACCGCGCAGGGGCTCGGCGCCGCGTTCAGCGCGACTTTCGCCGGCCTGATCATCGTCTCGGCGGGCTACTCGGCCGCGTTCCTGGCGCTGGCGGCGACCGCCGGTCTCGGCTTCGTCCTCTACCTGACGCTGATGCCCGAGACGCGGGACGAGGCCGCGGTCGGGGGCGGCTCGGACGGCGGCATGTCGTCCGCGATGCCCGCGACCGCCTGATCGGACAGACCGTGGACGAAACCGCCCCCATGCCGCACGAGCCCCCGCCGAACGCCGCGAGCGGGACGCCGACTCCCGAACCGCTCGTGTTCCTGCATGTCGGCGACCTTCACCTCACGACGCCCGACGCCCGTAACGCCGACGACTTCCGCGCGATCCTCGATCAGATCGCGGCGATCGCGCCGCGGCACCTGTTCGATTTCGTCTACCTGCCGGGCGACCTCGCCGAGAACGGCTGGGCCTGCGAATACGCGATCCTCGCCGACGCCCTCGCCCGGCAACCGCAACTGCCGGTCCGTCTGATCCCCGGCGACCACGACCGCCAGCAGGGGGCGATGGACGACTTCCAGGCGTTCCATGCCGGGCTCGTGGCGTCGCGCGGGCTGGAACCGCCGCGCAACTGGACGCTCGACCAACCGCCGGTGGGATCGCCGGTCGAGACATGGCCGACGGCGGAGATTCCGCATTACTGCGCGTGCGAGGACATCCGCGGCGTCCGCTGCCTGTTCGTCGACATCGTCAGCCCGGGCTACGGCCGGAAGGGGATCGGCCTCGATTTCCGGCTCGGGCCGCATCAAACGCTTTGGCTCAGCGAGGCGCTGGTGCGGGCGGCCGAGGACGGGGTCCCCGTCGCGGTCTTCATGCACGCCTATCCCGACGACCTGCGCGAGCCCGACGACCGGGCCGACGTCGGAGGGCTCTTCTGGGAGGCGGGCGTGCGCCTCGTGGAGATGGGCCACACCCATTACAACGAACTCGCGCATGACGGCTGCACGCTCTACGCGGCGGCGCGCTCGGTCGGGCAGAACGAGGACGGCTCGGTCGGCTACGCGGTGTCGGCGATCGACGGGCCGGTGACGAGCTGGCGCTTCAAGCCCCTCGACCGGCCGTGGCCGTTCGTGCTGATCACCAGCCCCGCCGACCGGCGCGTGGCGACGCGGCCGACGTCCAAGCGGAACACCGGCATGAAGGGGATCAAGCGGGGTCGGATCAAGGTCCGCGCCGTCGTGCTGTCCGACGTGCCGCCGAAATACGTCCACTGCCGCGCCGGGACCGGCGCATGGCACCTGATGACCCTCGTGACGGGGCGCGTCTACGAGGCATGGCTTCCCTGGCCGAAGGGGGCCTCCGAGATCCAAGTCGAGGCCGTCCATCCGGACTGGAAGGGGCACGGGCCGGATCTCGTCGACACCGACGTGATCGAGCCGGTCACCGTCTTCGACGACCCGGACCTTGCGCTTTCGATCCCGACGAAGCCCGGAAGCGACGTGCCGCGAGTCGATGCGTGGCCCGAGAAGGGCGTGCGCGGCGACCAGCTCGGGCCCAACCGGGCCGGGCGCAAGTGGTGAGCGCCTGACACCAGGCTTTCGAGACGCAATGCGCCCTGCGGGGCGCCGGGGGACTATCGACGTGATCGCTGGACTGGCCATGACACCCAACCTCGCGACCTGGGGGATCGCGGGCGCCGCGACGCTCGGCGTGATCCTGCGGCCGTTCGGATGGCCGGAGGCGGTCTGGGCGGTGCTCGGGGCCGTCCTCCTCGTCGTCCTCGGGCTGCTGCCCTGGCACGATGCGCTCGACGGCGTCGCCAAGGGGACGGACGTGTACCTGTTCCTCGTCGGCATGATGCTGCTCGCCGAAATCGCGCGGAAGGAGGGCCTGTTCGACTGGCTCGCGACGATCGCGGTGCGGATGGCCAAGGGCTCGGCCACGCGGCTGTTCCTGCTGGTCTACGTCGTCGGCACGGTGGTGACGGTGTTCCTGTCGAACGACGCCTGCGCCGTGGTGCTGACGCCGGCGGTCTACGCCGCCACCAAGGCGGCGAAGGTCGAGAACCCGCTGCCCTACCTGTTCATCTGCGCCTTCATCGCCAACGCGGCGAGCTTCGTGCTGCCGATCTCGAACCCGGCCAACCTCGTCGTGTTCGCCGACCACATGCCGCCGCTGGGGGAATGGCTCAAGACCTTCGGCCTGCCCTCGGTGCTGGCGATCGTCACCACCTATCTCGTCCTGCGCGTCACGCAGAACGGCGTCCTGAAGAGCCAGGAGATCGCCACCGACGTCGAGGCCGCGTCGCTCGGGCTCGGCGGCAAGGTCGCCGGTGCCGGCATCGTCGCCACCGCGGTTGCGCTGATCGGGTCGTCGGCGGCCGGGATCGAGCTCGGCCTGCCGACCTTCATCGCGGGGCTGGCCACCACCCTCGTCGTCCTCGCGATCAAGCGCGGCGGCCTCGTCGCGGTGGTGAAGGACGTGTCGTGGAGCGTGCTGCCGCTGGTGGCCGGCCTGTTCGTCCTGGTCGAGGCGCTGGAGAAGTCCGGCGTCCTCAAGATGATCGCCGACCAGCTCAAGGCCTACGCCCAGGCCGACCCGGCGGGCACCGCCTGGGGCTCGGGCGTCGTCGTGGCGGTGGGCTCGAACCTCGTCAACAACCTGCCGGCGGGGCTGCTCGCCGGGGCCGCGGTCCACGCCGCCGCGGTCTCGAAGACCATCGCCGCCGCGATCCTGATCGGCGTCGACCTCGGCCCGAACCTTTCGGTCACCGGCTCGCTCGCCACGATCCTCTGGCTCACCGCGATCCGGCGCGAGGGCGAGGATGTCGGCTTCAGGCGCTTCCTCAAGCTCGGCCTGCTGGTGATGCCGCCGGCCCTCCTGCTGGCGCTCGCCGGCCTGCTCCTCGTCTGACCTCTCGCGTCAAAACCCCGTCTCTCGGACCGGAGATCCGCCCTTGAACGCCGCCCTGCTCTATCCCTTCATCCTGGTCGCCGGCGCCCTCCAGGCGCTGGGCAACTCCATGAACGCCCAGCTGCGGGGGCGGCTGGTGAACCCGTGGCTCGCGGCGACGGTGTCGTTCGCGCCGATCGTGTTCGTGTTCGCGACGCTGTTCTTCATCATGCCGACCCCGCTGCCGACCCTCGAGACCCTGGGCAAGATGCCCTGGTACGCGCCGCTCGGCGGCGTCGCCGGCGCGGTCGCGGTGTTCGGGGGCCTCGCCTTCATCGACAAGGTCGGCGCCGGGCCGTTCAACGGCCTCACGCTGACGGCCAACATCCTGGCCTCCCTCGCGATGGATTCGCTCGGCCTGTTCGGGCTTCAGGGCGGCGGCTTCAAGCCGCTGCCGTGGCTCGGCGGGCTGCTGATGGCGGTCGGCGTGGTGTTCATCGCCCGCACCACCGCCGACAAGGGCGGCGAAAAGGACGAGGGCCACGGCCTCAACCCGAAGCTGCTCTACCCGTTCATCGTCGTCGCCGGCATCCTGCAGGCGGTGGGCGTCGTCTGGAACTCGCAGCTGCGCGGCGCGCTCGTGAACCCCTGGCTCGCGGCCACCGTCTCGTTCCTGCCGGTGGTGTTCGTGTTCGCCCTGGTGTTCCTGGTGCGCCCGACCCCGCTGCCGAAGCGCGAGGACGTCGAGGGCGTGCGCTGGTGGATGCCACTGGCCGGCATCACCGGTGCGGTGGCGGTGTTCGGCGGCCTGCTTTTCGTCGACACGGTCGGCGCCGGCGCCTTCAACGGCCTCCTGATCACCGCCAACCTGCTGACCTCGGTGGCGCTCGACCATTTCGGCTGGGTCGGCATGAAGCAGGTCAAGGCCGGCCCGTCACGGCTCGGCGGTGCCGCGCTGATGGTGGCCGGCATTCTGCTGATCTCGATCTTCTGACGATGCGGGCGCAGGCGGACGACGCGTCAACCGCCGGCGCCCTTGCTCTGCTCTCCCTTGCCCTGCGCCACCGCCCCGGCGCGGATCGCGTCGAGCGTCTGGGTCGGCGTCAGGGCCTGCGGGTCGACGAGGCAGTGCAGCATCGCGGGCAGCCCGGAGGCGAGCGCCCGCTCGAAGGCCGGTGCGAACTCCTCCGTCCGCGCCACCCGCTCGCCGTGGCCGCCATAGGCGCGGGCGAGGGCGGCGAAGTCCGGGTTGCGCAGCCGCGTGCCGGAGACGCGGCCGGGATATGTGTGCTCCTGGTGCATTCGGATGGTGCCGTACATGCCGTTGTCGAGCACCACGACGAGGATCGGGATCGCGTACTGCACGGCGGTCGCGAATTCCTGGCCGGTCATCAGCACGTCGCCGTCGCCCGCGAGCGCGACCACGATGCGCTCGGGCCGGATGCGCTTGGCCATGATCGCGGCGGGCACGCCGTAGCCCATCGAGCCCGAGGTCGGCGCGAGCTGGGTGCGGAAACGCCGGAACCGGTAGTAGCGGTGAATCCAGGTGGCGAAGTTGCCGGCCCCGTTGCACAGGATCGCATCGGCCGGCAGCCGTTCGCGCAGCCACGTCACGGCCTCGCCGTACTGGAAGGCGCCAGGCGTCGGGGCCGGGCGCTCGGACCAGTCGCGGTAGCTCGCATGCGCCGCCGCCGCCCGGCCGCGTGGGTTCGAGACGGGTGGCGGCGACGCCCGCAGCGCCGCCAGGAGCGGGCCGGGCGCGGACTGGATCGCCAGCGTCGGCTGGTAGACGCGGCCGAGCTCGTTCGCATCCGGGTGGGCGTGGACCAGCGGCAGGCCGGGATCGGGAATGCCGAGCAGGCGATAGGATTGCGCCGGCATCTCCGACAGGCGGCCGCCGACCATCAGCAGCAGGTCGGCCTCGCGGATGCGCGCGACGAGGGCCGGGTTCGGGCCGATGCCGAGCTCGCCGGCGTAGTTCGGATGGTCGGCGGGAAACAGGTGGGCGCGTCGGAACGAGGTCGCCACCGGCAGGTCCTCGGCCGCGGCGAAGGCGACGAGGTCGTCCCGCGCCGCCTCGCTCCAGCGCGAGCCGCCGACGAGCACGACCGGCTTTTGCGCGCCGTCGAGCATCCGGCGCAGCGCGAAAACGTCCTCCGGCCGGGGCGCGGGCTCCGCCGGCGCGACGGACCCCGCGTCCGCGACGGCGACGGCGTCGTCGAGCATGTCCTCCGGCAGCGCCACCACCACCGGGCCGGGGCGCCCCTGCATCGCCACCCGGAAGGCGCGGGCGATGAGCTCTGGGATGCGCGCGGCGTCGTCGACCTCGACGACCCACTTGGCCACCGTGCCGAACATCGCCCGGTAGTCGATCTCCTGGAAGGCGTCGCGGTCGCGCATGGCGCGGGCGACCTGGCCGACGAACAGGATCATCGGGGTCGAATCCTGCTGCGCCACGTGGAGGCCCGCCGACGCGTTGGTGGCGCCGGGACCGCGGGTGACGAAGCAGACGCCCGGCCGGCCGGTGAGCTTGCCCGCCGCCTCGGCCATCATCGCGGCCCCGCCCTCCTGCCGGCAGACCAGCACGTCGACGTCCGTGTCGTAGAGCGCGTCGAGGACGGCGAGGTAGCTCTCGCCGGGGACGCAGGTCAGCCGGTCGACGCCTTGCGCCAGGAGCTGGTCGACGAGCACGCACGCACCGGTTCGGGTTCGGACCATCGGCGGTTTCCTCGCGCGGACCGGATCGGTCGCGCTCGCCCGACGCAGTCTGGTTCGCCCGGCTCCGAAGGCAAGGCCGTACTGCCCGGCCGGATGGAGGCTCTTCCGTGGGGAGGCCGCCGCGCAGTCGGCGGTTCAGTCCGCCTCGTCCTCGGAGGCGGACATCGCATCGCGGAAGCGCCGCAGCCGGGCGCCGGCCGTCTTCGGTTCGGTCGCGCGCGCCGCGCTGAACGGAAGGGCAGGGGCATCGCGCAGGCCCGGCTCCGGTTGCGCCTGCACCACCGGCGCGCCGATCGCGGCCATCAGGACGCGCAGCCCATCGATCCATTCCTCGGCGTCGGCGAGCGAGGCGAAGCCCTCGCGCCGATACGTCTTGTCGGGCGCGACGGTGGCGGCTGCGTCGAACAGACCGTCGTCCCGGTCGTGGATGAGATAGGAAACTCGGCGAGACATGATGAATAGATACCTCAACCTTCCCCGCGCGAGAAGGTTGCCCGTGATGAAATCGGGCCTGATCGGATCGGTTCCGACTTGAGACCCACCTGCGACAGCCATGCGCGGCCCGTGCCGCGCACCCGCCCTAAAGTCCCGCTCCGCCTCGATTGCCCGCCTTCACCATCCGGGCCACGATGAGGCCAGAGCAAAGGGGTTCGTTGCTAAAGCAACGTTCCGTCGGAGTCGGTCACGGTTAAGGGCCGTTCATCACCGGCTCAGAATTTAATATGCAATTACCTTAGACCGGCTCAAAAGAGCTTGACCGTGAGAACCTTGGGACGCTCCATCGGCATGACGCAAGCCATCTCCAACGGCCGGGACGAAACCTTCGACGCCGAGCTGGGCGCGGTCGACGTCGCGGCCGTCGTCCGCAACCATCTCGGCGGCGAGCTCCGCGCGTACTTCGCCTTGCCTGCGGGCGACGCCCTGCCGGAGCCGCTGCGCGCCCTGGTGCGCCGCTTCGAGGACGTGCTCGCGAGCCGCGGCGAGACGCCGACCACGGCGTTCCGCGACGACCTGATGGCCGTTCTCCCGGCGCTGCGCACCTTCGCGTTCTCGCTCGTCGGCGACATGAGCCGGACCGACGACCTGGTCCAGGAAACCTTGATGAAGGCGTGGATGAACCAGCACCGGTTCCAGGCGGGCTCGAACCTGGTGGCGTGGCTGTTCACGATCATGCGCAACCAGTTCTACACCGAGATTCGCAAGCGCAAGCGCGAGGTGGAGGATGCCGACGGCGTCCAGGCCGGCAAGCTGACCGCGGTGCCGGACCAGGAGGACGTCGTCACCCTCAAACGCCTCTACGCGGTCATGGAGACGCTTCCGGCGACGCAGCGCGAGGCGCTCCTCCTCATCGGCGCCGAGGGCCTCACCTACGAGGAGGCCGCGGTGCGGCTGCAATGCCAGGTCGGCACGGTGAAGAGCCGGGTCAGCCGCGCCCGCGGGCAGCTCGCCGGCCTCCTCGGGCTCGAGAAGGAGCCGCCGCCGCGTCACGCGCCCTGAGGCGCGGCGCGGGAGCGCGGTCCGATGCCGCGTCGGCTGGCGCTGCCGGCGACGGGCGCCATCTCGGGTCTCTGCCGGGCGCACGGGCCCGGGCGGCCGAGGACCGATCCGAAACCCCATGGCGACCTACTTCACGGCCGACACGCATTTCGGCGATGCCGACCTCGTCCGGCGCCGGCGCGGCGCCTTCGGCTCGGTCGAGGATCACGACGAGGCGCTGGTCGCCCGCTGGAACGCCCGCGTCGGCGTCGAGGACGAGGTCTGGCACCTCGGCGACTTCGCCGCCGAGGCCAGCCGAGACCATTGCGCGGCGATCTTCCGCCGGCTGAACGGCGTGAAGCGGCTGGTGCGCGGCAACCACGACACCAACCGCGTGCTCGACCTGCCCTGGGCGCAGCCGCCGGTGGACAGCGCCCGCATCAGCGTGATCGACGCCGGCGGCACGTCGCGGAGGCTGTTCCTGTCGCACTATCCGCATCGCTCCTGGCCGGGCTTCTGGCGCGAGACCCGCCACCTCTACGGCCACACCCATGCCTGCCTGCCCGACACCAGCCGCTCCTGCGACGTGGGCGTGGACGCGCAAGACTATCGCCCGGTCGACCTCGCCGAGGTGCTCGCCCGGCAGGACGAAGCCGAGCAGGCGCCCGAGGAGATGGCGATCCGCGGCCTGCGCTGACTTGGCGCTGAGCCGGCGGCGTCAGTCCTCGGCCGGGACGAAGCGCAGCGTGCCCGCGCGCCGGGTCGGCGTGCCGGTGTCGCCGGTGTGGTTGATCCCGTCCATCACAGGCACCTCCGGGAAATCGAACGGGCTGACCCCGTCGAGGCAGGCGACGTTGACCGCGTACAGGTTTTGGTCGGACCGGCGCTGGTGATGGGTGTAGATCCCGCAGCGCGCGCAGAAGAAGTGTTGCGCCGTCCCGGTGTGGAAGCGGTAGCTCGTCAGCGCCGCCGCGCCCTGCAGGATCTCGACCCCGCCCGCCTCCGCCATCGCGACGACGGCGCCGCGCATCCGGCAGTAGGAGCAGGTGCAACGGCGGATCGACCGGAAGCCGGCGCCCAGCGTCGCCGCGAAGCGCACCGCGCCGCAATGGCAGCCGCCGGTCCGGATGGTCGTGTCGTTCCTCATCTCGTCTCCTTCTTCAGGCTTGGTCTGCGCATGCCGGATCACCCGCGCCGGGCGCGGTGCCGAGCGGGACTCATCCGGGGGCGCCCTCCCGCGGCGCGAGCCTTGGCGCGAGGGCGAGCATCAGCGGGACGACCGCCAACGCCGTGACCGCGGCAGCCATGGCCGCCCGGCCCGGGCCGAGCGCGTCGCCGAGCGGCCCGTAGAGCAGCGGCGTCGCCAGCGCGCTGCCGCCGAGGGTGCAGGTGTAGAAGATCGCGAAGGCGCGCTCGACCCGGCCGCCCGGCGCCAGCTCCGGCACCGTGCCGTAGAGGACGGAGGACGTGCCGTTGAGCAGCAGGCCGAGCAGCGGCAGCACCGCGATGGCGGGCGCCAGCGGCAGGGCGGCGACGGCGAGGATCGCCGCCGCCGTCCCCACCTCGGTGAGGATCACGCTGCGCGTCACCCCGAAGCGGGCCCCGAGGCGTCCGAACGCCGCCTTGCCCAGCGCTCCGCCGACGGCGACGAGTGCGAACCCGACGCCCACCGTCGCGAGCGCCGCCCCCTTCGCCTGGAGCAGGAACGGCAGGTAGACGAGGAAGGCCGGGCGCGCCGCGTTGTCGAGCATACCGATCGCCACGAGCAGCCCGAACCCGGACTTCTTCTGCGCGCTGCGAGACGAAGCCACCCGCGCGGTCGCCTGTGCCGCCCCCCGCGCCGCCTCGCGGGCGGCGGGCTCGCGCGGCAGCAGGACGGCGACCCCGAGGCCGACCACGGCGCCGAGGCCTGCGACGAGCCAAAGCACCGGTCGCCAGCCGGCATAGGCGAGGAGGAACCCGACGAGCGGCGGCAGCGCCGCCTTCCCGAGGTCTCCGGCGACGTTGTAGGTGCCGAGCGGCCCGCGGGCGGCCTGGCCGTAGGCCCGGGCGATCACCGCCGAGGCGAGCGGATGCTGCGTGCCGCTGCCGGCGCCCGACAGCGCCAGCGCGAGGCACAGGACGACGAGGCCGCCCGAGGCGCCGGCGAGCGCGTAGCCCGCCGCGCCGACGAACGTGCCCAGCACCAGCACCGTGCGCAGGCCGAGCCGGCGGGC
>NZ_VRUT01000054.1:0-29061 GCF_008039465.1 Methylobacterium sp. WL120
CCCCCGATCCGGACCCCGCAGACGCCGCGGACCCCCTGCGCGTCTGGTTCCGCTTCATCCGTCTGAACCGGCGCGTGACCGCGGCGATGAGCGCGCGGCTGCGCGGCCTCGGCCTGTCGATCCCACAATTCGATGTGCTCTCCACATTGACCGAGCGCGAGGGCCTGACCCAGCAGGATCTCGCGGCCCGGCTCTACGTGACGAAGGGCAACGTCTCCGGCCTGATCGACCGCCTGGTCGAGGCTGGGCTCGTCGAGCGGCGGCCGATCCCCGGCGACCGGCGCTCGCACGCGCTCCACCTCACGCCGGCCGGGGCCGACCTCGCCGCGCAGGGGCTGGCGGCGCAGGCGGCCTATGTCGGGCAGACGCTGGGACGGCTCGGCGATGACGACCTTGCGGCTTTCGAGGCCTTGGTGCTGCGCTGGCGGGCGCTGGCCCGGGCGGAAGCCGAAAACCCTACCGACTGATACGGCTTCCGCTTGATCAAAGCGGAGGCTGTATCAGGCAAGCCCGCGCGGCGCCTGAGCGAAGCCTAAATCCGCCATCCCGAAGGGATCAACCGGATTTGGTATGACTGGGCCGGGCTCGGCGGATCAGGGTGCGTAGGCGCGCGCGGTGCCCGGGATCACGACCGAGGTCGGCACGTGCAGCGACGCCGGCCCTTCGTCGCGCCGCTCCGGCTCGGCCGCCTTCTGCGCGGCCCGGACGCGCACGGCATCCCACGGGCCGACGATCTCGAAGGCGAGCCCTGGGCGGCCGGGGTCGCCGCCGGCCTTCGGGCCGAGCTCCGCCCGAGCGCTGACGCTGCGCGCCGGCAGCGAGATCTGCCCGCGCAGGATGCCCGTGAGGCTCGCGGTCTTCAAAGTGCCCTCGCCGATCTCGCCGATGCCGTCGGCGAAGCGCAGGGCGATCGCGGCGCGCTCGAACGGCGTGCGGCCGTTGCGGCGGGCGAGCGCTCCGGGCGCGATCGCCCCGTTGCGGTGCAGGACGTCGACGAGGTCGATCCCGGCCAGCACGCCGCCGTCGATGGTGAAGCCCGCCCGCCCGGCGACGTGCGCCGCGAGGTCCGCGGTGTCGCGCCCGCTGCTCTCCAGGGTGAACTGGCCTTGCGTGCCGCCGAGCACCCAGCGCGCCTCCCCGAGGTCGAGGAGGAGCGATCCGAGGTCGAGCCGGTCGAACGCGCCCTGCGCTTTCACCTCGGTCTCGCCGCCGTCTGCGCCGGCGGCCGAGAGGGCGACCCGGCCCTTCAGGGTCGCGCCCTGCAGCCCGGCGCGGTTGAGCGCGACCTCGATCGAGCCCGGCCGCACCAGCACGCTCGCGGCGAGGTCGCTGAGGAGGACCGGGCCGATTCGGCTCTCGGCGGCCGAGATGCGCAGGTCGAGGTCGCCGCCGGTGAGCGGCGCCAGGGCCACCGGCCGGGCCGGCTCCGCGGTGCCGTCATCCGCCGGAGCGGTGCCGAAGACCTGCATCAGCCCGCCAAGCAGGGGCGCGAGGTTGAGGCTGTCGGCGGCGAGCGTTGCCTGGACCGCGGTGCGGGCCTCGCCGAAGCTCATCGAGCCCGCGCCTTCGAGCACGTCGTCGCCGAGGGTTGCGCGCAGGCTCGAGAACGACAGGGTCCGGCCGGCGGTCTCGAAGCGGCCGTCGAGCACGAGGGTCCGGATGAAGGGCGCCAGCGCCACGTCGCCGCCGATCCAGGCCATCGTCTCGGACAACGAGCGCGTCTCGACCCGTCCCCGCCCCTGCATCGCGAAGCCGCCCGCGGTGGTGGCGGTGCCGTCGGCCGACAGGCTCCCCGTGGGCCACGCGGCGTTCAGGGCGAAGGGCGACGCGGCTCCGGCCAGGAGGTCGCCCGCGCGCAGGCCGACGACCGCCACGCTGGTGCGCGCGCCGCGCCAGGTCAGGGTCGCGGCCGCGTCGAGGCTGGCGCTCCAGATCGGCCAGGCGAGGGTCAGGTCGACCGCCTGCGCGCCGGCTCCCGGATTCGCGGAATCGAGGGTGGTGCCACTCAAGGTGATCCGGCGCGGATGGTTGGTGCCGCCTTGGGCTAGGCGCGCGCCGATGCGGCGGGCGGGCTCGGCCCAGCGCGGGTCGTCGGCGCCGTCGGGCATGTGGATGGTAGCGCCGCCCAGCGCGACCGAGCCGAGGTCGGCCTGGCCCGAGAGCAGGGCGAGCGGATTGAGGTCGAGGTCGAGGCTGCCGCCCTCGATCAGGGCAGGTCCGCCGGCCTGCGCCCCGGTGATCCGGGTGCGGGTGAAGCTCAGGCGCGGAAGCGGGAGTAGCGTCATCGTCGTCGCGCCCTCCGCGGTGAGCGCGAGGCCGAACTCGCGCAGGCCGCGGCTGACGAAAGCCGCCGCCGTCGGGGTGCCGACCGGCCAGGGCAGGGTCGCCAAGCCCGCCACGAGGGCGGCCATCGACGCGAGGCCGACGGCGATGAGGGGGCGGCGCGGCGACATTGCACTCCGGGCGGGCACGTCGCGGGAGCGCCGAGGAGCGGCGTAGGCGCGACGGGGGACGACGAACGCGTCCGCGATGTCTCAGGCTCCCCCCAGCCGTCATGCATCGGACCGTTCGGGTGATTCCCTTAAAGCCTTCGATCGGCTTTGTCTGCCCGCGGCGCCCGGCCGTCCCCGCCGCCTTCGAACGCATGCCGGCGCTTTGATTCCCGGCACCGGGCGCCTTTACCGGCGCGTCGGAATCGGAGACAGCTTTCGCGGAAACGATTGTCGGCGCCATCGCGCGCGGGCCTTGATAGGGTTCAACGTCCATGAAGAAGGTCTATGCGGATCCGACGACGGCGCTCGCGGGGCTGCTGAAGAACGACATGATGGTGATGTGCGGCGGCTTCGGCCTCTGCGGCATCCCCGACGAACTGATCGAGGCTGTGCGCGAATCGGGCGTGAAGGGCCTGACCATCGTCTCGAACAACGCCGGCATCGACGGCGTTGGTCTCGGCAAGCTGCTCGACACGCGGCAGGTCTCCAAGATGATCTCGTCCTATGTCGGCGAGAACAAGGAGTTCGCCCGGCAGTATCTCGGCGGCGAACTCGAGATCGAGTTCAACCCGCAGGGGACGCTCGCCGAGCGCATCCGCGCGGGCGGAGCCGGCATCCCGGCCTTCTTCACCAAGACCGGCGTCGGCACCAAGGTCGCCGAGGGCAAGGAGGTGCGTGAGTTCGACGGCGAGCACTTCGTGATGGAGCGCGGCCTGTTCGCGGACCTCGCGCTCATCCACGCCCACACCGGCGACACCGAGGGCAACCTCCGCTACCGGAAGACCGCCCGGAACTTCAACCCGATGATGGCCACCGCCGCGACCATGACGGTGGCGCAGGTCGAGCACCTGGTGAAGCCCGGCGAGATCGACGCCGACGACATCCACACGCCCGGCATCTTCGTGAAGCGCATCATCCACGTGCCGGGACGCGAGAAGCGGATCGAGCAGCGCACGGTGCGCAAGCGCGCCGAAGCCGCGCCCGCGGCGGCCGGCGGCGGCCAGATCTGATCAGGCAAGAGGGAACACGAAAATGGCCTGGACCCGCGAACAGATGGCGGCACGTGCCGCGAAGGAGCTGGAGGACGGCTTCTACGTCAACCTCGGGATCGGCATCCCGACCCTGGTTTCCAACTACATCCCCGACGGGATGTCGGTTCAGCTCCAGTCGGAGAACGGCATGCTCGGCATGGGCCCGTTCCCGCTCGAAGGCGAGGAGGACGCCGACCTGATCAACGCCGGCAAGCAGACGATCACGGCGCTGCCGACGACGAGCTACTTCTCCTCGTCCGATTCTTTCGGGATGATCCGCGGCGGGCACATCAACCTGTCGATCCTCGGCGCCATGCAGGTGGCCGGGAACGGCGACCTCGCCAACTGGATGATCCCCGGCAAGATGGTGAAGGGCATGGGCGGCGCCATGGACCTCGTGGCCGGCGTCAAGCGCGTCGTCGTCGTCATGGAGCACGTGGCGAAGAACAAGGACGGCACCGAGAGCCCCAAGCTGCTCAAGGAATGCGACCTGCCGCTCACCGGCACGCACGTGGTCGACCTCGTCATCACCGATCTCGGCGTGTTCACGATCGACAAGCACGGCGATGGCGGGATGCGGCTGATCGAGCTCGCGGACGGCGTCACCGAGGACGAGATCCGCGGCAAGACCGAGGCGGCCTACACGGTAGGGCTCGCCTGAGGTTCTACGACGTGGCTCGGCCGCCCCGCCGGGCGCCGAGCCACGTCGCGGCGCCGACCGCGAGGCCGACCGCGGCGATCAGGAGCGTCGAGGCGGCGTTGATCTCCGGGTTCACCCCGAGGCGGACCTGGCTGTAGAGCCGCATCGGCAGGGTGGTCGCGCCCGGCCCGGAGACGAAGCTCGCGACCACGAGGTCGTCGAGCGACAGGGTGAAGGCCAGCAGGAACCCGGCGGCGATGCCGGGGGCCAGGAGCGGCAGCGTCACCGTCGCGAAGACCCGGAACGGCCCGGCCCCGAGGTCGGCCGCGGCCTCCTCCAGGTCGCGGTCGAGCCCGCGCAGGCGCGCGGCGACGACCACCGCGACGAAGCCGGTGCCCAGCGTCGCGTGGGCGACGACGATCGCCCCCATCCCGCGGTCGAGCCCGATTCCGACGAAGAGCAGCAGCAGCGACAGGCCGGTGATCACCTCCGGCATCACCATCGGCGCGTTGACGAGGCCGGTGAACAGCGTCCGCCCGCTGAAGCGGCCGTGGCGGGCGAGCGCGAGGGCGGCGAGCGTGCCGAGCGCGGTGGCGATTGCGGCCGACAGGGTCGCGACCCGCAGCGACATCCAGGCGGATTCGAGCAACGGCCCGTCGGCCAGCAGCACGCCGTACCACCGGGTCGAGAACCCGCCCCACACCGTGACCAGCGCCGACGCGTTGAACGAGTAGGCGACGAGCACCAGGATCGGCGCGTAGAGGAAGCCGAACCCTGAGATCAGCACGGCACGGATCAGGACGGATCGGGTCAGCACGCTCATGGCGCGCCCTCTCTGCCCGGGATCTCTCTGCCCGAGCCGTCGCCGCTCGCGGCCTCGGCGGCGGCGTCGCGGAACAGCACCACCGGGCCGACCACGAGGACGACCAGCAGGATCGCCACCGCCGAGGCGAGCGGCCAATCGCGGTTGGAGAAGAACTCGCTCCACAGCACGCGCCCGAGCATCAGCGTCTCGGAGCCGCCGAGCAGGTCTGGGATCACGAACTCGCCGACCATGGGGATGAAGCAGAGCGCTGCGCCGGCCAGCAGGCCGGGGAGCGCGAGGGGCAGCGTCACGGTCCGGAACACCCGGGCCGGCGAGGCGCCGAGGTCGGCCGCCGCCTCGCGCAGAGCCGGATCGAGGCGGCTCAGCACGGCGTAGAGCGGCAGCACCATGAACGGCAGGTAGGCGTAGACGAGGCCGATGAGCACTGCGACGGGGGTATTCAGGATTTCTAGCGGCTGTCCGATCAGCCCCAGGCGCATCAGCCCGAGGTTGAGCAGGCCTTCCGGCTTCAGGATCGCGATCCAGGCGTAGACCCGGATCAGGAAGCTCGTCCAGAACGGCACCACGACGAGGGCGACGAGCAGCGGCTGACGCCCCGCCGGGCTCCGGGCGATGGCGTAGGCGAGCGGGGTGGCGATGCCCGCCAGGATGATCGTCGCCGCCAGCGCGTAGGCCACCGAGGCCAGGGCCGCGTCGCGATAGAGCGCGTCGGTGGCAAGCGTGACGTAGTTCTCGACGTTCAAGGCCTGGAGAAAGTCCGACCAATCCCCCGCCCCGCCCCGCCAGTCGAGCACCGGCAGGTATGGCGGCATCGCGGTGGCCGGCTCCGACAGGCTGATCTTCAAGGTGATGACGAACGGCACCAGGAAGAACGCGCCGAGCCAGAGCCAGACCGGCAGGCGAAGCAGGGCCTGTAGGCTTCGCGCGCGCGACAGGGGGATCATTTCGAGAACCTCACCCGAACCACAATCTCCGGGGCGACGACGTTCATACATTGCACATGCGAAGCCGCCACGCGTTCCCTCCCCACGCAAAGAAGGGAGGAAGAGGCGCGTCGTGGTCGCGACACGCCAAAACGACCCCGCGCGAACAAAAGTCCGCCGGCGGCATGGCCCGACCCTCACGAAACAGGAGACGCGGGACGCCGCGGAACCCTGTGATGATGCGCAAGGAACCGGTTCCCCGGCGTCCCGCGGTGCCGGGCCCGGAACGCGGGCGTCGGCGCCGATTTGGCGTCGCGGCTTGGTCGATCGTAGCCACACAACGCGGGGCAGGAGGCGTAAAACCTCGAACGCCTGTCACGCTTCCGCGTCCGCGTGAGCGGTCGGTCGCGCCTAAGCCTTCCCGCGCGAGCACGAGCCCAGCCCCGCATTGCGGGTCCGGTCACTCCGGGCCACGGCACGCGGGTGAACCCGCCGCTCTGTGTCCCTGCCCCACGATGCCCGCGCCGCCGGCTGACCGACCGACGACCCGGGAGCCGCCACGCTGCCGACCGCCCCGTCGATCACCGGGCCGGCTCCTGACGGCGGCACCGGGACGAAACGCAGCCCCGGCGCCGTGCAGCGCGTAATGGGGTTATAGGCAGGTCTTAGGAATATTGTCAAGACCGTTCCGAGCCCGCCCCGATTTGGGCCGTTCCTGCATGCGATGATGAGCGGCCGTCTGTTGGGTCAAGCAAGGACGGGGCGGTTTTGTCGGATGTCTCGGACTTGTGCGTCGAGCCGAGGTCGTCGTCCCTTCATCCAGCCAGTCGTCGCTTGGTGTGCACAGGGGCCTTCTTCTCGTCCCGGCCGACGATGTCGAGGGCGAGACGGCGCAGGAGGGCGAGGTCCCGAGCCGTCGTGGACAAGTCCTGCACTGCGCGCATCGACCCCCGATTGGCTTCCACCAGGCGTCGACGCACCACCCTCACCGCAGCGAGGGCTGGAAAAGCCATGTGCGATCGCTCTGCCCGCTTCAGGGGGAAGGCGGGTCGTCGTCGGAGATAGGCCTGACGACGATCGTAGGGATCGCCGGTCCTCTCATGCCGGCAGGATCGTCGCGGCGTCGGGGGCGAAGCGGATCGCGACCGCTTCGCCCACGGCCGGTGCCCCCTCGCCCGGCGCGGCGGTCGCGCGCAGGAGGGTGCCGTCGGCGAGGCGGAGGACGCGGCGGATGCGGTCGCCGAGAAAGGTCTCCTCGATCAGCGTCGCGGGCGCGCCCTCCCCGCCGAGGCGCAGATCTTCGGGGCGCAGATCTTTCGGGCGCAGATCTTTCGGGCGCAGATCTTTCGGGCGCAGATCTTCGGGGCGGACTGCCAGGACGACCGCGGCGCCGGCCGCGAGCGGCGCCTCGGGTGCGCGCCCGAGCCAGGTCCCGAATGCGGTCTCGACGGCGCGGTGCGGCCCGGGCGCGTCCGCCCCGAGGCGGCCGGGGATGAGGTTCACGTCGCCGAGCAGGCCCGCGACGAAGCGCGTGGCCGGCCGGCGGTAGAGGTCGGCGGGGCGCCCCACCTGAACGAGCCGTCCGCGATCCATCACGCCGACGCGGTCGGCAAGGGTCATCGCCTCGGCGGGGTCGTGGGTGACGACGACGAAGGCGGTGCCGAGCCGGCGCTGCAGGGCGCGCAGCTCCCCTTGCGTCTCCTCGCGCAAGCTCCGGTCGAGGGCCGCCATCGGCTCGTCGAGGAGCAGCACCCGCGGCTCGCGGGCGAGGGCGCGAGCGAGCGCCACCCGCTGGCGCTGGCCGCCCGAGAGCGTCGCCGGGGCGCGGTCGGCATAGCCGTCGAGGCGCATGAGGCGAAGCAGCGCCGCGACCCGCTCGGCTGTCGCCGCGCGGCCGTGGGCGAGGCCCTTCAGCCCGTAGGCGACGTTGCGCCCGACGCTCATGTGCGGGAACAGCGCATAGGACTGGAACATCATGTTCACCGGCCGGCGATGGGCCGGCAGCGCGACGAGGTCCTCGTCCCCGAGGCGGATCGCGCCCGAATCCGGAGCCTCGAAGCCGGCGACGAGGCGGAGCAACGTGCTCTTGCCGCAGCCCGAGGGGCCGAGCAGGCAGAAGAACTCGGACGCCGCCAGGTCGAGGGACACGGCGTCGACCGCGATCGCGCTTCCGAACCGCTTGGTCAGGTTCTCCAGTCGCAGCAGCGGCGCGGACAAGGCCTCAGCTGTCCTCGCGCAGGGCCTCGGCGACCCGGGCCTCCAGCAGGTCAGGCCGGCGGATCACCAGGGCGCCGCGGGTGCGGTCGACGAGGCCTTCGGCGGCCATCACCGTGAACTCGCGGGTCACCTGCTCGCGGCGGCAGCCGATGCGGGCTGCGAGCACGTGGTGGTAGGGCGGCGGCGTCACCACCCGCTCGTCGCCCCCGCCCGCCCGCGGCACCGAGAGCCGCAGCAGCTCGGCGTAGAGCCGGTGGCGCAGGTCGAGCAGCGCGTGCTCCATCAGGCGGGTGTTCAGCTCGCGCACGCGCTTGGTCAGGAGACGGAACAGCCGGTCGGCGATGGGCTCGGAGGCGAACACCATCTGGCGGAACACCGAGGCCGGGACGACGCAGAGCTCGCCGCGGGTGAGCGCCGTGACGTTGGCCGAGCGGCCGACGCCGTCCAGCGCCGACAGCTCGCCGAAGAACGCGCCGCCGCGCATCTCGCCCAGGATCACTTCCTTGCCGGATTGCGTGCGGTTGAGGATCCGGACCTCGCCGGTGGCCAGGAAGTACACGTCGGTAGACACGTCGTCGAAGTCGACCAACACCTCGTTCTCGTCGAAGCGGCGCCAGTGGCAGCGCGTCTCGAAGGGCGCGAGCTCGATGCCCGGCTCCTTGAAGAACGGAATGGTGGAGAGCCGCGCCATCGAAAACCGGTCCCTTCGCGATGCGCCGGGACCGTCGCGCCGCGGACCGTCTAGAAGTCCGCGCAGCCGACCCGGAGCGTCGCGTCGTCGAATGTGTTGCAATATCGTGACGACCGGGTCGTCACCGGTCAAGCCGACGGCGGCCGATGAGGGTGGATGGTGCCGCCCGAGACGGCACGAGGCCGTGATTTCCTGACCCTGCCGGATGACTTTAGGTATAAAGCCCGCATTCGGCCTGCGAGGGTGCCCGGAACCCGGAATGCAGCGTCAGCCGCCCCCCGACCCGATGCCTCCAGCCTTTCCCTCCGAACGATCCGCGCCGGACCTCGTCTCGACGCCGGGCGGCCCCTTCCGCGCGACGCTCGGCGCCGCGTTCTCCCTGTCGGGACGTGGGCTCCACACCGGGCGCCGCGCCACCGTCCGCGTCGGCCCTGCGCCGCCCGGCCACGGCGTCGTCTTCCGCCGAACGCTGCGCGACGGCCGCACGGTCGACGTGCCGGCCTCGTGGTCGCTGCGCGAGCGCCAGCCGCTGTGCACCGCGTTGCGGTCCCCGGAGGGACCGCTGATCCGCACCGTCGAGCACCTGCTCGCCGCGCTCTCGGCCGAGGGCGTCGACGAGGCGCTCGTCGAGATCGACGCCGAGGAGCTGCCGATCTTCGACGGCAGCGCCGTGCCCTGGTGCCGCGCGATCCGTGCCGCAGGGCGGATCGAGAACGGCGCGCCGCGCCGGACGATCCGGGTGCTGCGCACGGTCCAGGTGGAGGATGGCCGGCGCACCTTGCGGATCGAGCCGCATGACGGGCTCCACGTCTCAGCCCACCTCGCGCTGGCGCATTTCGGCCCGCTCGACTGGTCCGGGACGATCACGCCGGACGTGTTCCTGTCCGAGATCGCGCCGGCGCGGAGCTTCGGCCGCTATTGGCGCGCCATGCTCGGGCGCGCCTACGGCTTCGTCACGCGAAAACCCTTCCTGCAGGGCTGCGGCGTCCGCTCGGCGGCGATGATCGTGCGCGGGCGCATCCTCGGCGGGATGCGGGTGGCCGACGAGCCTGTCCGCCACCGCGTCCTCGACCTCGTCGGCGACCTCGCGCTCGCCGGTCACCCGATCCGCGGGCGGCTGATCGCGGCCCATACCGGGCACGAGCTCAACCACGCCCTGGTGGCCCGGCTGATGGCCGAGCCCGACGCCTGGGAGCTGGTCTGAGCGTTCGCTGCCCTCCGGCGCTTGCCACGGGGCGCCGGCCTCGCCAGAACGCCCCATGCTCCGCGTCAACGACCTCACCCTCCGCATCGGCGAGCGCCTGATCCTCGACGGCGCGAGCTTCTCCATCCCAGACCGCTCCCGCGTCGGCCTCGTCGGCCGCAACGGCGCCGGCAAGACCACGCTGTTCAAGGCGATCCTCGGCGAGTGGCCGGTGGATGCGAGCGCGGTCTCGATGCCCAGGGGCATGCGCATCGGCGCGGTGGCGCAGGAGGCGCCGGCCGGCCCCGAGACCCTGCACGCCGTCGTCCTCGCCGCCGACACCGAGCGGGCGCGGCTGATGGCCGAGGCGGAAGGCGCCGACGGCCTGCGCCGCGCCGAGATCGAGACGCGGCTCGTGGACATCGGCGCGCATTCGGCGCCGGCCCGCGCGGCGGCGATCCTGCACGGCCTCGGGTTCGACGCGGCCGCGCAGGGGCGCCCGTGCTCGGACTTCTCCGGCGGCTGGCGGATGCGCGTGGCTTTGGCCGCGGTGCTGTTCTCCGAGCCCGACCTGCTGCTGCTCGACGAGCCGACCAACTACCTCGACATCGAGGGCACGATCTGGCTCTACGACTACCTCGAGCGCTATCCGCGCACCGCGATCATCATCTCCCACGATCGCGACCTGCTCGATGAGAGCGTCGACCACATCCTCCATCTCGACCGCGGCAAGCTGACGATCTACCGCGGCGGCTACACCTCCTTCGCCAAGCAGCTCTCCGAGAAGCGCATGCTGCAGGCCAAGGCCAAGGTGAAGCAGGATGCCGAGCGGGCGCACCTGCAGAGCTTCATCGACCGGTTCAAGGCCAAGGCGACCAAGGCGCGCCAGGCCCAGTCGCGCGTGAAGAAGCTCGCCAAGATGGTGCCGATCGCCGGGCTGATCGAGGACGACGTGCCGGTCATCCACCTGCCGAGCCCGGAGAAGCCGCTCTCGCCGCCGATCGTCGCGATGGAGCGGGTCGCCGCCGGCTACCCCGACCGCATCGTGCTCTCCGGGCTGAACCTCAGCCTCGCCCCGGACGACCGCGTCGCGCTGCTCGGGGCCAACGGCAACGGCAAGTCGACCTTCTGCAAGCTGATCGGCGGCCGGCTCGATGCCCTGTCGGGCGAGCTTCGCCGCTCCTCGAAGATGAAGGTCGCCTACTTCGCGCAGCACCAGCTCGACGAGCTGCGCCCGGCCGAGAACGCGGTGGCGCACCTGCGCACGCTGATGCCGGACGCGCCCGAGGCGCGGGTGCGCGCCGCCACCGCCCGGCTCGGGTTTCCCGCCAACAAGGCGGACACGCCGGTGTCGCAGCTCTCGGGCGGCGAGAAGGCCCGCCTGCTGATGGGGCTCGCGGCCTTCGAGGGGCCGCACCTGCTGATCCTCGACGAGCCGACCAACCACCTCGACATCGAGAGCCGGCAGGCGTTGGTCGAGGCGATCAACGACTACGAGGGCGCCGTCATCCTGGTCAGCCACGACCGCTTCCTGGTCGAGGCCTGCGCCGACCGCCTCTGGCTCGTCGCCGACGGCTCGGTCAAGGCCTTCGACGGCGACATGGACGACTATCGCCGCCTGGTGCTCGCCGGCCCCGAGCGCGACACCGCCCGCGACGAGGACGCGTCCGGCGGCAAGCAGGCCGAGGCCCGCCGCTCGGCGGTCGAGCGCCGCGCCGCCCTCGCGCCGTTGCGCAAGCGCCTCGAAGGCCTCGAGGCGCGCATGGAGAAACTCACCGCCGCCATCGCCAAGATCGACGCGGCGCTCGGCGACGGCACCGCCTTCCTCCAGAACGCCGCCAAGGCCGGCGAGATCGCGAAGATGCGGGCGGATGCCGTGGCCGCGCTCGGGGTCACCGAGGAGGAGTGGCTGACGGTGAGTGGGGAGATCGAGGCGGCGTGAGACACCACCGCGCTAGAATTCGGCTCGGCCCGCGATCGATCTCGTTCCCGCCGAGGCGCTTTCAGCCTGCGTACAGGTGCGGGCGGCGATGGAACCGCGACGCTCCGAGACACGAACCATCGCCATCCGGGAGCGCGTCGGCGATCGAGGATTGATGATGGCCGACACGGTCCAGCGCGATGCCACCCGGCCGACGACGATCGCAGCCCGGTCACCCGATACCATCGTCGCCATCCCCGTGCGCAACGAGGCCGAGCGCATCGGCTTCTGCCTCGACGCGCTCGACGCTCAGGAAGGCCTCGCACCGGGCCGCCTCGGCCTGGTGCTGTTCCTCAACAACTGCACCGACGACACCGCCCGGATCGTGGCCGCGCGCGTGCCGGCCCTGTCCATGCCGGTCCGGGTGATCGAGGCGGAGTTCGCCGGCGCCCATGCCGGCTGGGCCCGGCGCAAGGCAATGGACGCGGCCGCCGAGTGGCTGGCCGAGGCCGGCACCATCCTCTCCACCGACGCCGACAGTCGCGTGCCGCCGGACTGGGTCTTCGCCAACCTGCGCGCGCTGGCGGTCGGCGCCGACGCGGTCGCGGGCCGCGTCGAGCTGATCCCCGAGGAGGCGGCCCTGCTGCCGCCCTCGCTCCCCGCCCGCGGGCGGCTGGAAGACGCCTACAGCGCGCTGCTGACCGAGGCCGAGGCGCGGATCGACCCCGATCCGAACGACCCCTGGCCGTGCCATCGCACCACCATCGGCGCGACGCTCGCGGTCAGCCGCGACGCCTACCTCCGGGTCGGCGGCATGCCGGAGATCGCGCTCGGCGAGGACGGCGCCTTCGTCGCCCGCCTTCTCGCCCATGGGTTCCGCGTTCGCCACGACCCGGCTGTGATGGTGTTCATCTCCGCCCGCCTCACCGGCCGGGCGCCGGGCGGGGTCGCCGACACCATCCGCTCCCGCTGCGAGGATCCGGGCGCGCTCTGCGACGCGCGCCTCGAGCCGGTGCCGAGGGCGCTGCACCGCTACCTCTGGCGCCGGCGGCTCCGTCGCCTTCACGCCTCCGGCCGCCTCGGCACCTCGACGGCCTGGGCGCACCGCCTCGGCATCCAATCTCACGAGGCGGCGCGGATCGCCGCCCTGCCCCTCGTCGGGCAGGTCGTGGAGGAGGCCGAGCGGGCGAGCCCGAAGCTTCGTCACGCCCCGCTGAGCGTGCCGCAGCTGCCGGGTCAGATCAGGCTCGCGAAGGCGGTGCTGCCGCTCGTGCGGGCGTTCGCCTCGGTTCGGGATCGCTGGAAGGGGTTTGCCGCGGCCGCCACGCCGTCGCCGACGCCGTCGGTCACGCGGGCCATGCCTTGACCGGATCGGGAGCGGCTCCCCTCTCGTAGGACTCGGGATTTCTCGAAACGCGTTTTCGGACCCGCACCGTCATCCCGGGGCGGCGTAGGCGAGCCCGGGATCCAGAACCGCAGGTCGACCTTCAGGTCGGCTCCGTCGACGGCTCTGGATGCCGGGCTCTGCTGCGCAGCCCGGGGATGACGAGGTGGAGCGGGACCGACCGCGATCCATTCGGGGGGGCGTCAGGCCCGCGCCGCCGCGGTTGCCGGCGGTTTCGGCTTTCCCAGGCCGAGCACCAGCGCGCAGCCGGCGGCGGAGAGGATGGCCAGGGGGAGGAGGCCGAGCGGGTAGCTGCCGGTCGCGTCCTTGATCACGCCGAGCAGGTAGGTGCCCAGGAACCCGCCGATGTTGCCGATGGCGTTGATCTGGGCGATGCCGGCGGCGGCTGCGCCCGCCGAGAGCCACTCGGTCGAGAGCGCCCAAAACGGGCCCTTCACCATGTAGGTGCCGGTGACGGCCAGGCACAGGATCAGCATCGTCGGCCAGAGTTGGGTCGTCAGCACCGCGGCGCCGAGGCTGAGCGCAAGCAGCCCGAGCGGCAGCGCCGTATGCCAGGTGCGCTCGCGGCGCCGGTCGGACGAGCGTCCCCACAGGATCATCAGCACCGATGCGATGCCGAAGGGTACCGCGTTCAGGAGCCCGGTCTCCAGGTTGGTGAGGCCGAAGGACTTGATGATCTGCGGCTGCCAGAGCGACAGGCACTGGCTCGCCCCCGAGGCGCCGGCATAGATCAGCGAGGCGGCAAGCACGTAGCGGTTGGTCATCACCTGCCGCAGCGAGAGGTGGCCGGCGGGCCGGGCCGCGCCCTCGACCACCGAGGCCCGCTCGTCGGCCAGGCGCCCCGTGAGCCAGGCGCGCTGCTGCGGCGTCAGCCAGTTGGCGCGGGCCGGGCCGTCCGGCAGCAGGATGAAGGCGAGGATGCCGAGCACCACCGCCGGCACCGCCTCGATCAGGAACAGCCACTGCCAGCCGCGAAAGCCCAGCATCCCGTCGGTGCCGAGCAGCCACGCCGAGAGCGGCGAGCCGAGGAAGCTCGAGATCGGGATCGCGACCATGAAGATCGCCACGATCCGCCCGCGATAGGCGCGCGGGTACCAGTAGGTCAGGTAGAGGATCACGCCGGGGAAGAACCCGGCCTCGGCGGCTCCGAGCAGCAGCCGCACCGCGTAGAACGAGAACGGCCCGACGACGAAGGCCATCCCCGCCGAGACCAGCCCCCAGGTGATCATGATCCGCGCGATCCAGATCCGGGCGCCGAACCGCTCCATCGCGACGTTGCTCGGCACCTCGCAGAGCACGTAGGACACGTAGAACAACCCGCCGCCGAGGCCGAATTGCGCCGCCGACAGGCCGATGTCCTGGTTCATCTGCAGGGCGGCGAAGCCCGCGTTCACCCGGTCGACGAAGGCGACGAAGTAGGCGAGCATCAGGAACGGCAGGATGCGCCACGTCACCGTGCGCAGTGTGGCGCGCTCGATCGCGCCGATCTCCGTCTGAACCATGGCTTATCGTCCCCGCGCCGTCGGCGCACGCAGCGTTCGGCCATCCCGATCGGCCTGGCCAGAGCCGATCACGACACCGCCGTCCATCTGTCGGCCGCCGCCCGACGCATGGCAACGTTCCGCCCGCCACCTCGTTGTCGCGACGACCGCTCAGCTCCAAGGACGCGCAAGGCGATGGCGACGAGCCTCGACGCATTAACCCCTGCCCTCCCCGGGCGCCGGGAGGTGATCGACACGGCGGCCGGCCGGGTCGGCTTCTACGCTTCGTCCGAGGCCGAGGGCGTGCCGCTGCTGCTGATCCACTCGATCAACGCCGCCGCCAACGCCTACGAGGTCCGCCCGCTCTACCTGCACGCGCAAGGCGTCCGCCCGGTCTACGCCCTCGACCTCCCGGGCTTCGGCTTCTCCGAGCGGTCGCGCCGCCTCTACGATCCGCGCCTGATGGTGGACGCGATCCACGCCGTCGCCGCCGAGATCGCCGGGCGGCACGGCGGCGTCCGCGTCGACGCGATCGCGGTGTCGCTCTCGGCCACCTACCTCGCCCGCGCCGTGGTCGAGCGGCCCGAGGTCTACCGCGCGATCGGCCTGATCAGCCCGACCGGGTTCGACCGGCGACTCGCCGGGCGCGGGCCGGCGGGCGGCGACCGCGGCAGCCCGCGCGTCCGCAGGATCGTCGACTCGGCCGTCCTCGGGCCGGCGTTGTTCGCCCTCCTCGTCAGCCGCCCGAGCATGCGCTTCTTCCTGCGCAAGACCTTTGGCTCGAAGCGGATCGACGAAGGGCTGTTCGCCTACGATCACCTGTCGGCCCACCAGCCGGGCGCGCGGCACGCACCGTACTGCTTCGTGGCCGGCTACCTGTTCCCCACCGACGCCACCACGCTCTACGAGGCGCTGACGCTCCCGGTGCTGATGCTCCACGGCAGCCGCGGCGACTTCGTCGACTTCCGCGATGCGCCGCGTTTCGCCGGCCGGCCGAACTGGACGATCCGCGCCCTGCCCACCGGCGCCTTCCCGCATTTCGAGGACCCGGCGACGGTGACGGGCGCCTTCGATGCATTCTTCGCCGGCCTCGCTTGACCGGGCGCCGCGCTCAGCTGACCCGCCAGCGCGATTCGAACCCGGCGAGCCGCGCAGCACCGAGGGTGGCGCGCTCCACGCACTCGGCCGGGACCCGGCGCCACGCCGGGGGCCTGCGGAAGTCGAAACGGCGCATGGTCTCGCGCATCAGGAGCGCGATCTGCGCTTCGGCCTCTGCCGGGATCGGCCGGCCGGCCCACTCGTTCGGCGCCCGCGCGGGCGCCGCAGCGACGACCCGATCCCATGGCAGGCCCCAGGCCAGCTCGGCGAAGCGCGCGCAGGTGGCGGCGAAGCGGTCGGCGAGTTCCTCGGCAAGTTCCGGCGCGTCGCCGCGGAACGGCTCGGGATCGAGGCCGCGCGACCACGCCGCCTGATCGAGGACGTGACCGATGCGGCGCGGGTGGCCGTCCACCTGCCGGTGGACCCTGAGGCTCCGCAGCCGGCGCGAAGCCTCGACGGCGAGCGGCCCGGAACTGCGGTTGGTCACGGTGCCCAGGACCGCGGCGTCCATCATCGGCCCGAGCCGCCCGGCGAGGCCGAGGGCGGCGACGAACCGCTCGACCAGCGTCGCGTCGGAGCGCGCGTCGCGAAGCGGCACGGCGGTGACGGCGCCATCCGTCGCCTGCGCCCACGGGGCGATGAGCGCGCGGTAGTCGAGGCGCCCGGAGCGGCGATGCGCGCGGGCGTATTCGCGGAAGGTCCGCGGCTCCTTCACCAGCTGCGCGCGGTGGGCGTAGGCGGAGTTCAGGAACTCGAACGGCGGCTTCACCGCCATCACGACCTCCATCGCGAAGCCGCGCCGGGCGAACACCTCGGACAGCGTCCGCGGAACGCCGAAGCTCGGCCGCTGCACCGAGAAGTCCTCGTAGGAGAGGATCACGGTGTCGGCGTCGGTGTCGGCGAGCGCCCGATCGAGGCGCGCCAGCATCGTGCGGCGCTCCGCCCTCGGCCGCCGGCCGTCGAGCGCCTCGCCCAACCCCTGGTGGTTGACGTCGGCCCCAGACCGGGCTCCCTCGGGCGCGAGGTCTGGGTAGAGCAGCCCGGCCTCCGCCAGCCTCGGACGCAGAGTGGCCAGCACCAGCTGCAGCGATGTGGACCCCGTCCGGGGCATTCCGATATGGATGATCGCGCGACGCATCGTCGATCGCCTCCTTGTCCTGATCCCTGGCCGTCGCGGACCGTCCGCCCCGGCTGTCCGTCCCCCCAATCCCCCGGTTCCGATGATCGACCTGACGCTCGAGGCCGCCCGCATCATCGTCGCGACCGCCTTGGAGACGGCCCGAACGCGCGGCCTGAAGCCGCTCGCCGTGGTCGTCTATGACGATCGAGGGTCTCTGAAATGTGTCCAGGTGGAGGACGGCGCCTCGCTCCGCCGCGCCGAGATCGCGATGGGCAAGGCCAACGGCGCCCTGGCGCTCGGCCTCGGCTCGCGGGCGATCCATGCCCGGGCGGAGGCCCAGCCCTACTTCGTCGCGGCGGTGAGCCACGTGGTCGGGGCCGCGGCCCTGGTGCCGGTGCCGGGCGGCGTGCTGATCCGTGCTCAGGGCGGCCGCCTGCTCGGCGCCGTCGGCATCTCGGGCGACACGTCGGACAACGACGAGATCTGCGCGCTCGCCGGCATCGAGGCCGCCGGGCTCGTGCCAGAGACCGGCGCCTGAGTCGATGCGCCTGCCGCGCCGTGGCTGGCTTTCCGGCGCGGGCGCCATGCTGCTCGCGGGTACTGCCGGAGCGCGGGCGGCGCCGGACGGCACGTATCGGCGCGGCAACGACGCCGACCCCGAGACCCTCGACCCGCACCGGTCGTCGACCGTGGCCGAGGCGCACATCCTGCGCGACCTCTATGACGGGCTGCTCACCTACGACAACTGCGGCGCCATCATCCCCGGCGCCGCGCAATCCTGGCGCGTGTCGGACGACGGGCTGACCTACACCTTCACCCTGCGCGCGGGCGGGCGTTGGTCGAACGGCGACCCGGTCGAGGCGGAGGCCTTCGTCTACTCCCTGCGCCGCATCCTCGCGCCGGAGACGGCGGCGAAGTACGCCGAGGTGCTGTTCCCGATCCGCAACGCGGCGGCGATCAACCGCGGCGCGATGCCGGCGACGGCGCTCGGCGTCGCCGCGCCCGACCCCCGCACGGTGACGATCGCGCTGGAGGCGCCGACCCCCTACCTCCTCGAACTCCTGACGCACCAGACCGCGCTGCCGGTGCACCGCCCGTCGGTCGAACGCTTCGGCGAGAGCTTCACCCGGCCGGGCAACCTCGTCTCGAACGGACCCTACGCTCTGGTCGACTCGGTGCCGAACGACCGCATCGTGCTCAGGCGCAACCCGCATTTCCACGCGGCGGCCGAGATCGCGATCCCGCAGGTCGCCTTCGTGCCGACGCCGGACCTTTCGAGCGCGGTGCGGCGCTACGATGCGGGCGAGCTGGATTCGCTGGCCGACCTGCCCGGCGACCAGATGGCGTCGCTGCGCCGCCGCTTCGGCGACCAGGTCGTGCTCGGGCCTTCGCTCGGCCTCTACGCGCTGGCGGTGAACACGCGGAAGCCGCCCTTCGACGACATCCGCGTTCGGCGCGCCCTGTCGTTGGCGCTCGACCGCGAATACCTCGCCGAGGCGTTGTGGGGCGGCACCATGAGCCCTGCCTACTCGCTCTGCCCGCCCGGGCTCGACAACTACCGGACGCCCCCGGAGACGGAAGGGCGCACCCGCCTCCCGATCGACAACGAGGAGACGGCCGCCCGCCTGCTCGCGGAGGCGGGCTTCGGGCCGGACCGGCCGCTGCGGGTCGAGTACCGTTTCAACACCAGCGACAACAACCGCAACACCGCCGTCGCGGTCGCCGAGATGTGGCGCGGCCTCGGGATCGAGACCCGGTTCGTCTACACCGACGCCAAGACCCACTTCGCGTATCTGCGCGACGGCGGCGACTTCGACGTCGCGCGGATGTCCTGGATCGCCGACTACTCCGACCCGCAGAACTTCCTGTTCCTGCTCACCACCGGCAACGACGGGATGAACCCCGGGCATTGGTCGAACGCCGAGTACGACGCGCTTCTGGCGAAGGCGGCCGCCGAGCGCGACCTCACCGCCCGCGCCGACCTGCTCTACCGCGCCGAGGCGCTGGTGATGCGCGACCTGCCGTGGATCCCGGTGATGCACACCCGCTCCAAGGCGCTGATCGCGCCGCGCCTGCACGGCTACGTGCCGAACCTGCGCAACGCCGCGCCGACGCGATTCCTGCGGCTCGTCGGATGAGCGGGCGCTTGTCTCGCCTCGGCGCGCGACGGATACACTTCGGCACGACCGGCGGAGACCCTACGGACGACATCGCACGCTCGGCGTCGCTCGGAACAGGTATCTTGGGCGGCCCATCGCGAGACACGGCCTGCGTGAGCAGCAAATTATTTGGAGGGCCGCGGGATGGCTGATCTGACGATCGTCGCTGGCGAAGTTGGGCGTGGCGGCGGAGTTTACGACACGGGGCTATTCTCGCTCCCGGATGGGAGCGTACGCGGGGCCGAGACGATCGTCGAGGTGATCATCCACGGCGGTGTCGACAAGAACCAGAGCCTCGTCGGCCATCTAATCGGTGGGTTGAGGGGCGGTGTCGCCCTGGCCTCGCACCTCGACCTGACGGCCCCGGTAAATCTGGCGGCTGCCGCGATCGGGAGCGGCCTGAACGCACTCGACAACGGACCTCGGCAAAGCGCGCTGATCGAGGTCAAGTTCCTCGATGGGGCGACGTTCGTCGCGATGGCCGATGTCGGCATCTCATCGTTGATGGAGAACGATCGCCGGGTGATCCAGGCAGCCGTGCCCCGTTTGCAATCCATTCCCGTTCAAGCTTCCACGGAGTTGGAAGCTGGTCTTGCAACCCGCGCCGTCGAGGCGGCATCGAGTGCCGTCGGAAGCGCCGGCTCCGCCGTGTCCAGTGCCTTCGGCTTCATCAAGAGCAGGACGCTGGGCTGAAGCGTGGATCCTCTATCCCCACACGTGCCATCGTCCCGCGCATGACCGGCTACGTGCTGCGCCGGCTGCTGCAGGCGATCCCGACGCTGTTCGTGGTGATCGCGCTGAGCTTCTTCCTGATGCGGCTCGCGCCCGGGGGGCCGTTCGACCTGGAGCGGCCGTTGGCGCCTGCGGCCATGGACAACCTGCGCCGGGTCTACGGGCTCGACCAGCCGCTGGCGGTGCAGTTCGGGCGCTACCTCGCGGCCCTGGTCCGGGGCGATCTCGGGCCGTCCTTCTCCTTCCGCGACA
Source organism: Methylobacterium sp. WL120 (assembly GCF_008039465.1). Lineage (NCBI taxonomy): Bacteria > Pseudomonadati > Pseudomonadota > Alphaproteobacteria > Hyphomicrobiales > Methylobacteriaceae > Methylobacterium > Methylobacterium sp. WL120. The sequence continues at coordinate 20,172 of NZ_VRUT01000054.1, forward strand.
TGAGCGTCTCCGACCTGTTCGCCCGCGGCCTGCCGGTGTCGATGATCCTCGGCGGCCTGGCGCTTGCCGTCTCGCTCGCGCTCGGCGTCGGCCTCGGCGCGTGGGCGGCGTACCGTCGCGGCGGATGGGTCGACCGTTTGGTCGGGGCGGCCGCCTCGCTCGGCCTGTCGGTGCCGGGCTTCGTCGTCGCGCCGCTGCTGCAGATCGCCTTCGGCCTGTCGCTGCGCTGGCTGCCGGTGAGCGGCTGGGAGGGGGGCGCGCCCTCGCACCTGATCCTGCCGGTGATCACCCTGGCGCTGCCGCAGGCCGGAGGCATCGCCCGGCTCACCCGGGCGTCGATGGCGGAGGCGTTGCGCGCCCAGCACGTGCGGACCATGCGCAGCCTCGGCCTGCCGCCCTGGCGCATCGCCCGGCACGCCCTGCGCGGCGCGCTGCTGCCGGTCGTCGCGATCCTCGGGCCGCTCTCGGCCAGCCTGCTCACCGGCTCGGTGGTGGTCGAGACCATCTTCGGCCTGCCCGGGATCGGCCGCTACTTCGTCGAGGGGGCCTTGAACCGCGACTACACCCTGGTGATGGGGACGGTGGTGCTGGTGGCGGTGCTCGTCGTCGTCCTGAACCTCGTCGCCGACCTCGTCTCGGCGTGGCTCGACCCGCGCCTGCGGCTGCACGCGTGAGCGCGCCGCCCAAGTCGCCGACGCGCCGCGCGATCCTGCGCCTGTCGCGCGACCGTGGCGCGATGGCGGCGCTCGCCGTGCTCGCCCTGATGACGCTCGCCTGCCTGGTCGGCCCGCTGCTCACCGGCCATGCGCCCGCGCGGACCTACCCGGACCTGCGCCAGCTTCCCCCCGGCCTCGCGGCCCAGCCCGACGCGGATCGTCTGCGGCCCGCGCTCGATCGCCTCGCCTTCCGTATCCGCGCGACGGTGGCGGAGGCCGAGAGGACGGGCGACACGCTCCGCCTCGTCCTGGCCTCGGACGCAACGATCGACCCGCGCGGCCTCGTCTACCTGCCGCGCTCAGACCTGTTCGGCGCCCCCCGCGTCGTCGCCAGCGAGGACGACGGGCGGCGCCTCACCGTCGCGGTGCCGGTGCGGAGGCTCCACTTCCTCCTCGGCACCGACGTGCATGGGCGCGACCTCCTCAGCCGCAGCCTCGTGGCCGGCCGCGTCTCGCTGCTGATCGGGCTCACCGCGACGCTGGTCGCGCTTGGCGTCGGCATCCTCTACGGCGCCGTCTCGGGGTTCGCCGGAGGGGCCGTCGACGCCGCGATGATGCGGGTGGTCGACATCCTCTACGCCCTGCCGTTCGTGTTCTTCGTGATCGTGCTGGTGGTGTTCTTCCGCGCGAGCCTCGCCCTGATCCTGGTGGCGATCGGCGCCGTGGAATGGCTCGACATGGCCCGCATCGTCCGCGCCCAGACCCTGGCGCTGCGCCGCCGCGACTTCGTCCGCGCCGCCGAGGCGCTCGGCCTGTCGTCCGCCGCGATCCTGCGGCGGCACATCGTGCCGAACACCCTCGGGCCGGTGACGGTCGCCGCCACCCTGCTGGTGCCGCGGGTGATCCTCCTGGAGAGCTTCCTGTCGTTCCTCGGCCTCGGCGTGCAGGAGCCGGCGACGAGCTGGGGCGTGCTGATCGCGGAAGGCGCGCGCAGCCTCGAATCCGCGCCGCACATGCTCGCCGGGCCGGCGGCGTTCCTGGTTGCGACCCTCGTGGCCCTCAACGTGCTCGGCGACGGGCTGGCCGCCGCGCTCGATCCGCGGGCGGAGGCCTGATCGCGCGGCCTGATCGCAGAGCGTGGCCTCACCGCATCTCGGTATAGGCCGGGTAGACCTGCCGAACCCGTCGCCGCTCCTCAGGGATCGGCATCGCCGGGCGCACGCGCGCCTGCGCCGCCGCCGGCAGGACGATGTTGGTCTCGGCCGGGCGCAGGCGCCAGCGGTCGGAGCCCGACATCGTCACCGGCTGTCGGTCCCGGGCCAGCGTCGCGTCGGCCCCGTGGGTCGGCACGACGGCGAGGCCGGCGAGCGCCGCCGTCGCCAGGATGCCCAGCCGCAGGCAGGGCCCGAGGCGGCGGGCCTGGGAGCGTGCATGAGAGCGTGGGTGGGACGGAGCACGGAACCGCGACGGGGAGCGGACTGTCTTGCGAACGTCGAGGCGAGGCTTCATGGGAGGCATCCACGGTGATGCCGTCATCAAAGCCCGCAACGATGAAAGCTCAGCCGAACCTTTCGCTGGTCTCCGCCGTTCTGAACAGGCGTCTCGAGTCAAGGTAAACACAGTCATGGCGACCAAAGTCGAGACCGCGTCGGGCAAGACGACGCCCGAGCGCGCCCCCATGGGCACGATCGTCGACACGGACATCTCCGCACGACTGGACCGCCTGCCCTGGGGCCGGTTCCACGTCCTCGTCATCGTGGCGCTCGGCATCACCTGGGTGCTCGACGGGCTCGAGGTGACGCTGGCCGGCGCGCTCGTCGGCGCGTTGCGCAAGGCGCCGATGAGCTTCACCGAGTTCGACGTGGGGCTGGCCGCCTCCTCCTACCTGGTCGGCGCGGTTACGGGGGCGCTCGGCTTCGGCTGGCTGACCGACCGCATCGGCCGCAAGAAGCTGTTCTTCATCACGCTGGCCCTCTACCTCGCGGCCACCGCCGCGACGGGCCTGTCGTGGAACGTCTACTCGTTCTGCATCTTCCGCTTCCTCACCGGTGCCGGCATCGGCGGCGAGTACACCGCGATCAACTCGACGATCCAGGAGCTCGTGCCGGCGCGTGTCCGCGGCTGGACCGACCTCGTGATCAACGGGTCGTTCTGGATCGGCGCCGCGCTCGGCTCCTTCCTCTCGATCGTGCTCCTGAAGCCCGAGGTGATCGACCCGGCCTGGGGCTGGCGCGTCGCGTTCTTCACCGGCGGCGCCATCGGCCTCGTGATCCTGCTGCTGCGCACCTGGATCCCCGAGAGCCCGCGCTGGCTCGCGACCCACGGCTACACCGCCGAGGCCGACCGGGTGGTCTCCGGCATCGAGAAGCGCTTCACCGACGAGGGCCATACCCTGCCGCCGGTGGACGAGGGTAAGAGGATGAAGCTGCGCACCCGCGACCACACCCCGCTCTCGGAGGTGTTCGAGACGATGTTCGGCACCTCGCGCAAGCAGACCGTCGTCGGGCTCGCGCTGATGATCGCGCAGGCGTTCTTCTACAACGCGTTGTTCTTCACCTACGCCCTGGTGCTGGAGCGGTTCTACGGCGTGCCCGGCGGCAGCGTCGGCTGGTACCTGCTGCCGTTCGCCCTCGGCTCCTTCCTCGGGCCGCTGCTCCTCGGGCGCCTGTTCGACACGGTCGGCCGCCGGCCGATGATCGCCTTCACCTACGGCATCTCGGCGGTGCTGCTCGCGGGTGCCGGATACCTGTTCAAGATCGAGGTGTTCGGGGCCTGGGCGCAGACCGGCGTGTGGATGGTGGTGTTCTTCTTCGCCTCCGCCGCGGCGAGCGCCGCCTACCTCACCGTCGCCGAGACCTTCCCGCTGGAGATCCGGGCCCTGGCCATCGCCGGCTTCTACGCCATCGGCACCGGCATCGGCGGCGTGTCGGGGCCGCTCCTGTTCGGCTCGCTCGTGGAGACCGGCTCCCGCGAGGCGGTCTTCGGCGGCTATCTCGTCGGGGCCGCGCTGATGGCGGTCGCGGCCATCGTCGGCGGCCTCTTCGGCACGGCGGCCGAGGGACGCTCGCTGGAGGACGTGTCGAAGCCGCTCGCGGCGGCCTGACGGTCCTGTTGCGATGCCATCGCGCGTGGCGCTGGGGTCAGGCCCCCCGGCGCCACACCTGGCCGTGATAGACGAAGGTCTCGCCCTCGCTCGCCAAGGCCGCGAGGCCGGTGAAGGCGGGGTCGTGGACGGTGATGACGCTGGTCGGGATCGCCCGCATCATCGCGGAGAACGGCGCCTTGCGCTCGAACGCCGCGCGGAAGCCGCCCTGCTGCAGGAGCTTGACGATCCGCGGGGCGATGCCGCCGCCGACGTAGACGCCGCCGGTGGCCAGGAAGGTCAACGCGAGGTCGCCGCAGACCCGGCCGAGCAGGCGCCCGAACAGCTCCAACGCTTCCGCCGCATGCGGGTCGGAGGCGTCGAGGCCCGCCTGGGTCACCGCCGCCGGCTCGATCTTCTCCGCCGGCTCGCCTGTCCGGACGTGGCGCACGGCGGCGTGCAGGCGGGCGAGGCCGGGGCCTGAGAGCACCGTCTCGACGGTGACCCGGTCCTCGACCCGCTCCAGGGCGTGCCAGACCTTCTCCTCGAAGGCGTCCGAGGGGCCGAGGTCGGTGTGGCCGGCCTCCGTGGAGACGATCGCGAGGCGGTCCGAATACGGTACCAGGGCCGCGGCGCCGAAGCCGGTGCCCGGCCCGAGCACCACGCGGGCGCCGCCCGGCTCGTGCCCGACCGGCCCCACCAGAGTGAGGTCGTGCGGCGCGATGCCCGCTGCGCCGGCCGCGACCGGCACGTAGTCGTTGACGACAACGGAGGTCTCGAGGTCGAAGTCGGCGCCGATCTTGGCGCCCTCGATCACCCAGTGGGCGTTGGTGAGCTGCACCTTCGGGCCGTCGACCCGGCCGGCGATGGCGAGGATCGCCGAGCGCGGCGCCGGCCCGCCCGCGTGCTTGCCCCCTTGCCCGTCCTTGGCCAGGGCCGCGCGGATGGCGCTCGACGGATCGGGATGGCCCGCCGTCGCCTCGTGCGAGAGCAGGCGCGGCGCCGCGCCCTTCGACTCGACCACCCCGAAGCGGGCGTTCGTGCCGCCGATGTCGCCGACGAGGACCGGAAACGCGAACATGCGGTACCCTTTCCCGATCGACGCGGGGCCGTCCCGGCCGACGCGTCGCTGTCTGTCCGTTCAAAGGAGTCGCCGGCGCGGCTCAAGCCGCCGGCAGCGCGTCCAGATCGATGGTCCCGCCCGCCGCCCAGCCGCCTAGCAAGGCCCGCACCGCGTCCGGGCCGGGCAGGCGCCGTTCGGCCGCGGTCTCGCCGGGTCCGATCCGGATGCCGAGGCCGCCATACGCCGCGACGCTGGCGAAGGCGATCTCGTCGGTGCGGTCGTCGCCGAGGAACACCGCGCGGCGGCCGGCATAGGGGGCGTTCTCGAGGAAGGCGCGGATCGCGTGCGCCTTGGTGGCCGAGGCCGGCACGATCTCGCCGACCGCCTTGCCGAGCTGGAGCCGGTAGCCGCCCGCCAGCTCGGCGGCGATCGCGGTGACCGCCTCCTCCGCCCGCCCGGCATCCGCCGGCGTCGCCAAGCGCCAGTGCACGGCGACCGAGGCGCCCTTGTCCTCGATCAGCACCGCGTCGAGGTCGGCGACCATGGCCCGGAGCCGGGACATGCGTGCACGCAATTCCGGATGGTCCTCCGGGCTACCGCCGGTGAGGACGCCGTCGACCCGGCGCTCGACCCCGTGCAGGCCGGCGACGTCGAAGGCGGCGGGTGCGAGGAAGGCGTCGATCACCGAGACCGGGCGACCGGTGACGATCGCCAGCGCCCCGTCCAGCCGCGCATGAAGCGCCTGCAGCATCGGCACCAGGTCCGGCTCGACGCGAACGAGGTCGGGCCGTGGCGCGATCTCGACCAGCGTGCCGTCGAAATCGAGGAAGAGGGCGATCGGTGTGTCCAACGTCGGCGCTCCAATGTCCGTTCGGGGCTAGCATGTCGCGTGCCTGCGGCAAACGCATTGTCGCGCCGCCCTATCTCTCGGGGACGACGAACGGAGGACGACGCGATGCATCCGACCCCAGCCCCGACGAAGCCCGGCGAGGAGAGCGTCTGGGACTATCCCCGGCCGCCCCGGCTCGAACCGGTCGCCGCGACCCTGAAGGTCGTGCTGGCCGGCCGCACCATCGCCGAGACGCGGGCGGGCTTCCGCGTGCTGGAGACCAGCCATCCGCCGACCTACTACTTCCCGCCGGGCGACGTCGCCGCGGGCGTGCTCGGGCCGGCGCGCCGGGCCGGGATCTGCGAGTGGAAGGGACGCGCCGTGCTGTTCGACGTTCTGGCGGGCGGCGCGACGACCCCTGGCGCGACGACCCCTGGCGCGACGACCCCTGGCGCGACGATCCCGGGCGCAGCTTGGGCCTATCCCGATCCGACGCCGGGCTTCCGTGCGATCGCCGGCTACGTCGCCTTCTATGCCGGCCCGATGGAGGCCTGCTTCGTCGGCGGCGTCCGCGCGGAGCCGCAGCCGGGAGGCTTCTACGGCGGCTGGATCACCCCCGGCGTCGTCGGCCCGTTCAAGGGCGGCCCGGGAAGCATGGGCTGGTGATGCGTTTCAGCCGGGTAGAGAGCTGCGCCGCCGCGCGGCGACCGCTACATCGGGCGTCGGGAGCCGAGGGGCGCATAAGGATTATGGCATGAGCGATGCGATCGACGGCAGGCCGCAGGAGGTGGGCGTGGACCCCGGCCGCCTGGAGCGGATCGACGGCTGGATGCGAGACCTCGTCGCGCAGGGCAAGCTCGCCGGGCTGTCGGTGAGCGTGGCGCGGCGCAGGCGCACGGTGTTCCGGCGCGCCCACGGCCTCGCCGACCTCGCCCGCAAGACGCCGTTCACGGCCGATACGGTGACGCGCATCTACTCGATGACGAAGCCGCTGACCTCAGTCGCGGTGATGCAGCTCTACGAGGAGGGCCGCTTCCAGCTCGACGACCCGGTCTCGCGCTTCCTGCCGGAATTCTCCGAGATGCGGGTCGCGACCGGCGGCAACCGCGCCAAGCTCGAGACCGAGCCGGCCCGCCGCCCGATCACCATCCGCGACCTGCTCACCCACACCGGCGGCCTGACCTACGGCTTCATGGAATCGACCCTGGTCGACGCGCTCTACCGCCAGCAGGGCGCCGACTTCCTGCGGCCGGATGCGAGCCTCGCCGAGGTGGTGGCCACGGTGGCTTCGCTCCCGCTGCTGTCGCAGCCGGGGGAAGCCTGGAACTACAGCGTCTCGACGGACGTGCTCGGCCACCTCGTGGCCGTCGTCTCGGGGCGCGACTTCGCGGATTACCTGCGCGAGGCCGTGATCGCGCCGCTCGGCATGGTCGACACCGACTTCTTCGTGCGTCCCGACAACCTCGGTCGGTTCGCGGCGAACTACGTCTACGATCGCAGCCGCACGCTCACGCTCTACGACGACGCGGTCGAGACCACCTTCGCCAAGCCGCCGGCGATCGCGGGCGGCGGCGGCGGCCTCGTCTCGACGGCCTCGGACTACATGCGCTTCTGCCGGTTCATCCTGAACAGGGGCGAACTCGACGGCGTGCGCCTGCTCGGACGCAAGACGGTCGAGCTGATGACCATGAACCACTTGCCCGGCGACCTCGCGGCAATCGGTACGCCGCGGTTCGCCGAGTCGTCCTACCAAGGTATCGGCTTCGGGCTCGGCTTCTCGGTGATGCTCGATCCGGCCAAGGCCCAGATCGTCGGCACGCCCGGCGAGGTCGCCTGGGGCGGCATGGCCTCGACCGCGTTCTGGATCGACCCGGCCGAGGACCTCGCCGTGGTGCTGCTGACGCAGCTCGTCCCGTCCTCGGCGCTGCCGATCCGCAAGGAACTGCGGGTGCTGACCTACGCCGCTTTGGTCGATTGAGACCTGATCACGTGATCCGCGGTCGCCTTCGATCCGATCGCGCCGCCGAGGCGCGATCGGTTTAGGCCATGGACTATTCGGCGGCGGGGGCGGCCGTGGTGCCGGCCGGGGCCGGCTTCGCGCCGGGCTTCGGCGCGGGGGGCTTGGCCGCGTTCGCGCCGGTCGCGGCGGGCTTGCCGGCCATGTATTCCGGATCGGTGCGCGGACCGCCCGGGCCGTTGGTCGGCCCGGTCATCTGGCCGGCGACCACGTCGGTCACGCGGTTCCAGGTCTGCGACTTGCACAGGAACGCGATCAGGCAGCCGCGGACGGTGAGTTCCTCCGGCGTGTCGGACCAGATCGTCACGTCGTAGGACTTGCCGTCCTCGGAATTGTAGATCTTGCCCTCGTAGTGGGCGTCGGCGTTCGGCTTCAGCCCCATGATGAGCTGGTGGCCGAGCGAGGCGCGGGCCTGCTTGCTCGCGTCGGGGTTCTTGAAGTCGACCCGCGGCTGGCCCTTGTCGTTGAGCGGCACCTTCAGCCACACGACGTAGCCGCACAGGCTCTTGTTGCTCGGGCCGCACTTCTCCACCCGGATGCGGGCGCGCCCGTCCTCGGTGAGCCACGTGCCGCTCGGGTCCGCAGGCGTCGCCGCATGGGCGACGCCGGTCAGCATCGCCAGCGCCATCGCACGTCCGGCCCAGGCGCCGATTCCCGCGCCGATCCGTCGAACCGTCATACCCATTACTCCTTGCCGCGCGCCGGCTGCGTGGCCTTGGCCCGTCGGCGTGCACGATCTCTCAGGCCCGCCAATCCGCTCCGAACATGACGGGATCATGGCCGTGCGGCGGCTCGCAGGGGACGCGCGGCCGATGACGGGGGCGACCCGGACGGCTAAGCCTGCCGTCCATGATCGTTCGCCCGCGCCCCAACCTCTTCGCCATCCTGTTCACCCTGCGTGGCTCGATCCTGCCGCGGGTGGCGCTGAAGGTTCTCGGGCTGACGGCTTTCGCTGCCCTGGTGGTCGCCGTCGAGCAGCGCGTTCCGGACAAGTTTCCGGTGACGGCGGGGATCGGGCCCTTCACCCTGATCGGGCTGGCGCTGTCGATCTTCCTGAGCTTCCGCAACAACGCCTGCTACGAGCGCTGGTGGGAGGCCCGGAAGGCCTGGGGGGCGCTCATCGTCGAGGTGCGCGGCTTGAGCCGGACCCTGGTCGCGCTGCTGCCCGGCGACGCGCGCGCCGGCCTTCGCCGGTCGAGCCTGCGCCGGGTCGTCGGCTTCGGCCACGGCCTGCACGCGCGGC
>NZ_VRUT01000055.1:0-28372 GCF_008039465.1 Methylobacterium sp. WL120
CCGACCCGTGCGGCCGGCACTCCGCGCCGCTCCCGCGGCGAGGATGCCGAGCTGGCGCGCTAGGACCTTGGCGGCGGCGGCCGCTTCCCGCGCCGCGGCGCCTGTGTCGGGCGGGGCAGCGTCGGGGCGGCGTCGATCCGGGTCGGGTGAGCTCATCGCGTTCCTGAACGGGTACAGATCTGTACCGGTGCACATGCGGAGCGACCGCCCCCGGGTTGCGCCGTTCTAGAACGATCGGGCCGGGCGAAGCTATGCCGTTCGCCGCCCGGCGGAATTGGCGATGGATCAGACCCCGTGGCGGAAGGGCATCGGCGAGCCGGCCGCCTCGTGGCGGTCGCGCAGGCGGAAGCCGAGGATCACCAGCAGCACGCCGAAGGCGACCGCGTAGGCACCGAGCCACCACGTGAGCACCAGGGCCGACATGCCCGGCTCGATGAGCAGCACCGCGCCGAACAGGATCGAGACCAGGCCGCCGAGGCCGAGCCACCAGCGGCCGAAATGCAGGTGGAGGCGGAAGGCGGCCGCGATCATCAGGGCGCCCGTCACGATCGCCCAGATCGCCACCAGCAGGACGAAGGCCCAGACGGCGGCGCCGGGCACGAAGAAGGCCGCCACGCCGACGAGGATGTCGAGCAGACCTTCGATCAGCAGGAAGCCCCAGCGCTCGTGCGCCTGCGCCGCCCGCTCGGACGCGATGATCGCGAAGATGCCGTCGGCGACCATGTAGGCCGCGAAGAACCACACCAGCGAGAGCACGAAGGCTGCCGGCGCCACGAAGGCGAGCACGCCGAACAGGATCGCGACCACGCCGCGCAGGGCGACGAGCCACCAGTTGCGCGCGAGCGTCCGGCTCATGGCATCGAGGCGAGCGGTGCCGACGAGCGGAACGCCGGCCGGGTTGGTTCGGGTGAAGAGGGCCATCGTGTCGGCTCGCTGAGAATTCGGAATGTCGGTCCGGCGCAGAACGCCGCACCGCAAACGCGCGTTCCCACCGCGACGTCGGAGCCGACGCGGTGGGAACGCGCGAGGTCCGGAACTTTGCGGCCGCGCCGGCTTTTGAGTCCGCGAGGCGGGTGTTCGATCGCTCCGGCCACTCACGGGTGGCGGGACGCGCGTGGGCGGTTATCTTATCCGATGCTAGACGAACAGCGCCAGGCGACGGCCCTGGATCAGCCGACGCGCCCGGTCGAAGACCGCGCCGTGCCCGAGCGCCGCGACATCATCGACCTCAAGCCGCCGGAGGACGACGCCCCGGCCGACGACGAGGCGCAGGATAAGGCGAAGGCCGGCTCCGAACAGGAGGACGATTCGGACGACGAGGACGAAGAAGACCGCCCGGGCATCCTCAAGCGTCATCCGTGGTGGTTCGTCCTCGGCGGCATCGCGATCGTGCTGCTCGGAGTGGCCGGGTTCTTCTACTGGCAGATCTACCTGCATCCTTACGAATCCACCGACGACGCGTTCGTCGACGCGCGCCAATTCTCGGTCGCCCCGAAGGTGTCAGGCTACGTCGTCGCCGTCGCGGTGACCGACAACCAGCACGTCGAGACCGGGGCGACGCTGTTCCAGATCGACCGGCGCGACTACCAGGTCGCTCTGGAGCAGGCGCAGGCGCAGATCGCGTCGGCGAAGGCCTCGATCCAGAACGTCGACGCGCAGGTGGAAGCGCAGAAGGCGCAGGTCGAGGTCGCCAAGGCGCAGGTGACGCAGAACCAGGCGGCGCTCGACTTCGCGAAGGCGGACGCAGCCCGCTACAAGGATCTCGCGAGCCGCGGCGCCGGCACCGTCCAGCAATCGCAATCCTCGACCTCGACCCTCGAGCAGCGGCAGGCGTCTCTCACGAGTGCGAATGCCAGCGTCACGCAGGCGCAGAAGCAGATCGGCTCGCTTCAAGCGCAGCGGGCGTCGGCCGAGGCGAGCCTCGCCAACGCCGAGGCGCAGGCGGCGCAGGCCGTGCTCAACCTCGGCTACACGACGGTGACGGCGGCACAGCCGGGCCGGGTCGTCCAGCTCACCGGCGCGGTCGGGCAATACGCCCAGGCCGGCCAGTCGCTGGCGATGTTCGTGCCCGACGAGAAGTGGGTCGTCGCCAACTACAAGGAGACGCAGATCACCGACATGCGCCCCGGCCAGTCGGTGCGGATCGAGATCGACGCGTATCCGGACCGCAGGATCAGCGGCAAGGTCGCCTCGGTCCAGCCGGGCTCGGGCACCGCCTTCAGCCTCCTGCCGGCGCAGAACGCCACCGGCAACTACGTGAAGGTGGTGCAGCGCGTGCCGGTGAAGATCGTCATCGACGAATGGCCACAAGACGTGTCGATCGGCCCGGGCATGTCGATCGTGCCGACGGTGCGGGTGCGATGAGCGCCAACGCCGCCGCGGCGAACGGCGGTTCGCGCAAGGCGGGCGGTAAATCCGGTGGCGCCGCGAAGGCGAAGTCCGGCGGATTGCCGCGCACCGCGGGCGGCCACAGCCCCTGGGCGGTGGCGCTGGTCGTGGCGCTGGCCACCTTCATGGAGGTGCTCGACACCACCATCGCCAACGTCGCGCTCCGCTACATCTCCGGGGGCCTCGCGGTCGGGCCGGACGAGGCGGCCTGGGTGGTCACGAGCTACCTCGTCGCCAACGCGATCGCGCTGACCGCATCGAGCTTCCTGGCCAAGCGCTACGGCCGCAAGGCGTTCTTCATCGCCAGCGTCGCGCTGTTCACGGTCGCCTCCCTAGCCTGCGGCTTCGCCTGGAACCTGAACTCGCTCCTGCTCTTCCGCGTCATCCAGGGGCTCGGCGGCGGCGGGATGGCGCCGCTGGCGCAATCGATCCTGGCCGACTCGTTTCCCCCGGCGAAGCGCGGACAGGCGTTCGCGCTCTACGGGCTCGCCATCGTCGTCGCGCCGGTGGTGGGGCCGACGCTCGGCGGCTGGCTGTCCGACAACGTCTCCTGGCACTGGTGCTTCCTGATCAACGGACCCGTCGGCGTGATCGCGCTGGCGCTGATGTGGTGGCTGCTGGAGGATTCCGAATCCGCGGTGAAGGAGCGCAAGGCGCTTCGGAAGAAGGGCGTGCGCTTCGATCTCGTCGGCTTCCTCCTCGTCGCGACCTTTCTCGGTTCGCTCGAGGTCTGCCTCGACGAGGGGCAGCGCAAGGATTGGTTCGGCTCGCCGCTGATCCAGGTCTTCGCCGTCCTCGCCGTGATCTCGTTCGTGGCGATGATCCCGTGGCTGCTGAACGCGAAGAACCCGGCCGTTGACCTGCGGCTCTTGGGCAAGCGCCAGTTCGGCTCGTGCTTCCTCGTCATGCTCGCCACCGGCGCGATCCTGATCGCGACGACGCAGTTCATCCCGCAGATCACGCAGGACTATTATGGCTACACCGCCACCATCTCGGGCCTCGTGCTGGCGCCCGGCGGCCTCGTCACCGTGGCGATGATGCTGGTGATCGGGCAGGTCTCCGGCTACTTCCAACCGAAATGGCTGATCGCCACCGGCGCGGCTATCGTCGCGCTGGCGATGTACGACCTGACGCGGATCTACGGCGACTCGACGTTCTGGTTCTTCGCCTGGTCGCGGATCTACATCGGCATCGGCCTGCCGATGATCTTCATCTCGATCACCGCGGCGTCCTACGAAGGCATCGACAAGTCGCAGACCGACCAGGCTTCGGCCTTGATCAATGTCGCCCGCAACGTCGGCGGGTCGATGGGGGTGTCGCTGGCGCAGAACATCCTCGCCTATCGCAGCCAGTTCCATCAGAGCCGGCTGTCGGAGAGCGTCACGACCACGAGCCCGGCCTACCAGGAGACCATGCGGCAGGTGACGCAGTACTTCACGGTCCACGGCACCCCCGGCGTCGACGCGCAGGGGCAGGCCACCGCCTGGATCGGGCAGCAACTCGCGACGCAGACCGCCTTCTTCGCCTACATCGACGTGTTCTGGGCGCTCTGCCTCGTCTCGGCCTCGGCCGTGCCGCTGGCGATGATCCTGAAGCGGGTCGAGCGCGGCGGCGACGCACCCGCCGGCCACTGAGGCGGATCGACACGATCACCCTGTTCGACAGCCTCCGGTACATGCCCTACCGGTTGCACCGACGAGCAGAAGCCTCGACCGGAAGTGTCGAGCTGGAGGAGCCCGAGCGTGCCGCGTTCATCGAAACTGACGTCCGCAGCCCTGGCGCTCCTGGCGTTCGCCCTGCCTGCGCGGGCGGCCGAACCTTCGGGCGAGTGGCCGATGTTCGGGCACGATCACACCAACCGGAATTTCTCCGCGCTGTCATCGATCGACCGGTCGAACGTCGCACGGTTGCGCCCGGCCTGGATGTTCCAGACCGGCATCACTGGCTACTTCCAGGCGCAGCCGGTGATGGTCGACGGCACGCTCTACCTCTCGACCACGCAGAACAACGTCGCCGCGCTCGATGCCAAGTCCGGCCGGGTGCTGTGGACCTACACGCACAAGGCGCGCACCGAGAAGATCTTCGGGCCGCCCTCGAACCGCGGCGTCGCGGTTTCCGGTGGCCTCGTGTTCCAGGCGACGATGGACGGGCGGGTGATCGCGCTTGACGCCAAGACCGGCAAGGTCGTGTGGGACCACGAGGCTGTGCGGCCGGAGGAGGGCGAGTCCGAGACCGCCTCGGGCCTCACGCAGCAGCTCGGCGGCAAGCCGGTGCAGGGTTCGAGCCGGCTCGGCTTCAAGATGCCGCCGCTGGTGGCCGACGGGCTCGTCATCGTCGGCGTCAGCGGCGCCGGCTACGGGCTCCACGTCGAGGACGAGAAGGGCGGCCTCGACGGCGGCTCCGTGGTGGGCATCGAGGGCGGCTACGGTCGCCGCGGGTGGCTCGCCGCCTACGATGCCAAGACCGGCGCGGAGCGCTGGCGCTGGTACGTCACCAAGGCCGACGGCTGGGAGGGCGACTTCGTCGAGACCACCGCCGACGGCGTCCCGCTCCATCGCGACGTCACCGCCGAGAAGGCCGCGGCGCCGGCCAACCGCGAGGCCTGGCGGGTCGGCGGCGGCTCGCTCTGGATGACCCCGGCCTTCGACCCGGAGCTCGGCCTGATCTACCTCGGCACCGGCAACCCGGCGCCGCAGAACTTCGGCCTCTCGCGGCCGGGCGACAACCTCTACACGATGAGCCTCGTGGCGCTCGAGGTGAAGACCGGAAGCCTGCGCTGGTACTACCAGCAGGTGCCGCACGACGAGTGGGGCTACGACGTGGCGAGCCCGCCCTTCCTGCTCGACCTGCCGGGCAAGGACGGCGCCGTGAAGGCGGTCGCCTCCGCGAGCAAGACCGGCTGGATCTACGTCCACGATCGCGCCACCGGCCGGCTGATCGAGCGCTCCGCGCCCCTCATCGCGCAGAAGAACCTGTTCGCGCCCCCGACCGCGGAGGGCACCGTCGTGGCGCCGGGGCCGCTCGGCGCCGTCTCCTGGCCGCCCACCGCCTACGATGCGGGAAGCGGCCTCGCCTACGCCCAGGTCCGGCATGGGGCGACGACCTACACCGTCAAGACCGTGCCCGGCGGCCCCAGCCGACCGGAGATCCGCTACACCGAGACCGGCGAGGCGAAGGCCGAGCCGAGCTTCAGCACGCTCACGGCCGTCGACCTCGCCAAGGGCGGCGGCATCGCGTGGTCGGTGAAGTCTGCGAGCCGGCTCGCGGGCGGCACGCTGGCGACGGCCAGCGGCCTCGTCTTCTCGGGCGAGGAGGACGGGCATCTCGACGCGCACGATGCCGGCACCGGCGCGATCCTGTGGCGCTTCCAGTGCGGGGCCGGCATCAGCGGCCCGGCGATCACCTACAGCCTCGACGGGAAGCAGTACGTCGCCGTCGCAGCCGGCGGCTCGTCCTACACCAAGGCCTCCGGCTTCGGCACCGGCGACGCGCTGGTGGTGTTCGCGCTGCCCGATTAGGGGCTCAGCCCTTCGGCCGCGCCTGCAGGATCGCCGCGCGGACGAACGGACGCTTGAGCGCGATGCCGACGTCCTCGCGCTCCATGAAGACCCGCGCGCCCTGGTGGTTGCGCACCGCCTTCATCAGGTTCAGCCGGTAGCCCTGCCGGAACACGAAGATCGGCGGCAGCGGGTCGGCGAGGTAGGCGGCGACGGCGGCGTCGACCTCGTCCTCGGCGATGTGACGTGAGCTGCAGAGGTCGCCGACGGTCTGGAAATCGATCATGCCCGCAACATAGGACGTCGGGCGCCCCCTGTCGCCGCCTGCATCGCGCGAGCGTTTTGTCCCGATCGGGCCTGTGTCAGGCTCAAGCGACGCCGCGGCTTCCGATTCGCAGAGGGAGCTCGACCCGATGCCGGCCCACGACACCGCGAACGGCGCGCCGGCCCCATCGCCGACGCAGCAGCCCTCCGACCGCGGACCGCCGGTGATCCGCACGATCGCGATGCCGTCGGACACGAACCCGGCCGCGGACATCTTCGGCGGCTGGCTGATGGCGCAGATGGACCTCGCCGCCGGCAACGTCGCCGCCCGCCGGTCGCGCGGGCGCTGCGCCACGATCTCGGTCGAGGCGATGACCTTCCACCATCCGGTCTTCGTCGGCGACGAGGTCAGCCTCTACGCCTGGATCCTCGGCGTCGGCCGCACGTCGATCCGCATCCAGGTCGAGGTCTGGCGCCGCGAGCGCGAGAGCGAGGCGACCATGCGGGTGACGCAGGCGCTGTTCACCTTCGTCGCGATCGATTCCGAGCGGAAGCCGAGGCCGGTGCCGCCGGAGCCGGGCGTGGCCTGAGGCCGGGTCAGGCGGCCGGGCGGTAGGCGGTGCGCAGGCGCAGGCCGAACACCGCCATCATGAACATGCAGCAGGTGGCGTTGTTGCCGTTGTACAGCACGGTCTCGAAGGACGCCGAGACAAGGCCGAGGAACCACAGGCGGACGAACAGCAGCGTCGTCGGGTCGAGGTCGCGCCCGCCCGCCGTCGCCTGCAGGTCGCGCAGCGGCATCAGCATGAAGGCGACGAGCGTGAAGGCGAGGCCGGGGAACCCCATCGTCAGCGCGGTGTCGAGGTAGGCGTTGTGCGCGTGGTTGGCGGTGTTGACCCAGGTCAGCTGCTCCGACCCGGCGTACATCGTCCGCTCCGTCATCCAGAACGCGCCGTAGCCCCAGCCTCGGAACGGCCGGATGAAGATGTTGTCGATCGCGAATTCCCAGATCTCGTTGCGCCCGGTGAAGGTCGCGTCGGTCATCAGCGCACCGAGCCTCTCCTGGATCGCCGGCACCACGACGGAGCCGATCGACACGACGGAGAAGGCGACGACGGGGCCGAGCAGCAGCGACGTCCGGGCGAGGTTTCCGCGAAACACCCGGCACAGGGCGGTGACGGCGAGGATCACCGGCGTCACCAGCAGGGCGGTCTTCGAGCCGGAGGCCACCAGGAACCCGACCGCGAGCAGGACGATGGCCCAGCCGAGGAACCGGCTCGCCGTCTCCCGCACGTAGAGGCCGCAGATGATCAGGATCACCATCGCCGCCCCCGCCTCGTTCTTGTGCGGGAAGATGCCCCGCCACAGCCCGGGATGGCTCGGATCGGAGTTCAGGTCGAAGGACGAGTGAATCGCGAGGTCGGGCACGAGCGCCACGGCGAGGTAGGACGCGACGAGGATGACGAGGGCGCTGCCGGCGAGCGTCATCGCGAACTGGCGCGGGGAGCGCGCGACGATCAGCACGCCGGCCGACAGCATCAGGGCGATCGCCATGAGCACGGCGCGTCGGATCGACAGCGACGGCTCGATCGACAGCAGCACGGTGATCCCGAGCCAGCCTGCGCAGAGCAGCAGCGGCCAGGTCGCCAGCGGTCGCAGCCGCGCCGGCCCGAGCCGCCAGAGGGCCGCCGCCATCGCCGCCCCCAGGCCAAGGAAGATCACCTGCGTGAGCCCGCTGCCGTCCTCGGAGGCCGCGAGCGTCGAGCGGTTGGCGAGGTCGTGGAACCAGAGGTGGTTCCACAGCACGACCAGCACCGTCGCGTTCAGGAGCACGCGCATCCAGTCCGGAAGGTCGCCCGCGGCTGGAACCGCGGAAGACTCGACCCGTCCGATCCGCGTTGCGATCCCTGGAGCAGAAGACAAGCGAGCGTTCCGTTCGAGCGTTTCGTCGGTTGACCAAGCCAGCGTAGCCCGGAACCGGCCCGGCGGTCACCGAGAACCAGCCCGAACCACCGCGCGACTTCGCGATAACCTTGACGCGCGGTCGCCGCTCAGCGCCGCCCGATCGTCATGGACTGCCGGCTCGCCGCCTGGGTCTTGAGGAAGGCGGCCATCTCCGCGAGCTCCGGGGCCTTCGAGCGGAAGGTCACCGAGAGCGCGAGCAGCGTGTCGGCGTGGTCGAGGCCCGGATAGACGCGCTCCTGCACCGGCACGCGGGCGTCGCGCAGCTTCGCGGCGAGGCTCTGCGTGTTGCGTGGGCGCACGAGGGTGTCGTCGGCGCCGGTGGCGAGGAAGGCCGGCGGCGCGCTCGGCCCGACGAAGGCCACCGGCTGGGTCGCGCGCGGATCGGGCGCCTGGCCGAACACCTTGCGGGTGGTGTCCTGGTCGAAGGGCAGGAAATCGTAGGGGCCGGACAGGCCCGCGACCGCGCGGATCACCTTCGGGTCGACGCCGGCCGCCTTGAGGTAGCGCGTGTCGAGGCCGAGCATCAGGGCGTTGTAGGCGCCGGCCGAATGCCCGGCCAGCACGATCCGGCGCGGGTCGCCGCCATAGGCCGCGATGTTGTCGCGTACCCAGGCGATGGCCGCGGCGCCGTCCTCGAGGAAGCCCGGGAAGGGCGCCTCCGGGTAGAGCCGGTAGTCCGGCAGCACGGTGACGAAGCCCTGCGCGGCCAGCGCTTGGCCTACGAAGGCGTAATCCGCCTTCGAGCCGCTCTGCCAGGAGCCGCCGTAGAAGAACACCAGCACCGGCGCGTTCTCGGGGGCGTTGACCGGGACGTAGACGTCGAGCCGCCGGCGCGGGCCCTCGCCGAAGGGCTCGTCGCGCAGCACCTGCCGTCCGCCGGCATCGCGCGGGCCGATCGCGTCGAACAGGGCGAGGGGGGAGCAGGCGGCGATGCCGATCGCCGCGAGCGCGAGGCATGCCAAGCTGGCGAGAGCCGTGAAGATTCGTGTCATTCGATGTCCGATTGGGCCGCGAACGCCAGATGGCGCGCGGCTCGGGGCGGATTCATGACCGGATCGCGCCGAACTTCGTTCGTGCGTCAGGTGCGCAGCACGATGCAGGCGCCGCCGACGCTGCGGATGCGGCCGCACAGGCCGTCGGCCGCCTGCCGGCTCTCCGCCGGGATGCGGATGCGGTAGAACGCGCGGGTGCCGCGGTTGCGCAGGCGCGTGCCGATGATCATCGGGCGGACCTCGCCGATCACCTTGGCGTAGGTGGCGCGCGCGCGGGAGAAGGTCGCCAGCGCCAGGGACTTCGAGAAGTTGCCCGCGAGTTGGATGCCCCACCGGGCGGCCGGCCCCTCGTTGGCGCCGATGGCGAAGCGGTCGCCGCGCGACGGGATGCGCAGGCTCGCCGTGACCTGGAGGCAGGTTTGCGGCGGCTCGGGTGCAGGATCGGCCTTCGCGGCCTCCCGCGCCTTGGTCTCCGCGGGCTTGGTCTCCGCGGGTTTGGCCGCGCCGCCCGTGGTCTCGCCGCCTTCCGGCGGCCCCATCTCGATCCGCGCGGCGCCCCCGCGCCAATCCTCGGCGGGGGCGCCGGTGATCGCGAGCACGTAGGCGCGGGTCTCGGTGGGCAGGCCGCCGCTGCCGGCGAGCCAGTTCGACACCCGCCCCGGGCCGCCGTTGTAGGCGGCCGCCGCCAGGCCGAGGTTGCCGAATTGCCGCTTCAGGTCGGCGAGCAGGTGGGCGGCGTGCGGGATCGCCTGCTCGGGGTCGAACGGGTCGACGAGCCCGCGCTCGCGGGCCGTGCCGGGCATGAACTGGGCGACGCCTTGCGCGCCCACGGGGCTGACCACGCCGACGCGGAACGCGCTCTCGCGCCAGATCAGCCGCGTCAGGAACGGCACCGGCAGGTCTCGCGCCCGCGCCGCCCCCTCGATCAGCCGGCACAGCGCCTGCTCGACGGTCTCGGTCGCACCTTCGGAGGGGAGGGCGTGCGCGGGCGTGGCCAGGAGGAGGACGGCGAGTGCGGAAAGCGCCAGCGCCTTCCTTGTCCCATCTGCAGGCGAGGCGACCGGGCTCACAAGCCTCGCACACCCAGTCGTCACACCCTCTCCGTCATCCCGGGTCTGCGCAGCAGAGCCCGGGATCCAGAGCCGCCGACAGCGCAGAACCGAGCACGACCTACGATTCTGGATCCCGGGCTCGCCTTCGGCGCCCCGGGATGACGGGGAGGGGACGATCGGGGACGATCGCATTCGGCTCCGATGAGACGGGGGAATGCGCGATTCTGCAGAGGGAGGCGGGACGGGGCGCGAACGCGTATCTTTCGGTGACGACGTGGACGCTCGAGCGGAAACCGTCATGCCTCGCGATCGAGCCCTTTGGCGGCGGTCGGCGTGCGACCGCCCCGTGTCACCCGCTCCGATCTAGCATCCCGCGACCGGCGATCAATCCACGCGGTCACACCCAGGCGGGGCGATCCGTGCCGAGGCGCCGCGCCGGGAGCGGCCAGGCCATCGGCGCGCCGTCGATCGCCAGGGGCGGCCGCAAGCGATGCGCCGGCCCCCACGCCGTCGCCTCGACGGCGGCGGAGAAATCGCCGTCGGATTCCGGTGCGAGTTCCCCTGCCGACGCCGTCGGCTCGGCGTCGAGGAGCAGCTGCGCCGTGCGGGCCAGGGACAACCGCGCGCCGCCCGCGACCCCGTCCTGCAGGCGCCGCGCGACGAGGCGGATCGCGGCCGCCGCGAGGAGGTAGCCGGTGGCGTGGTCGAGGGCCTGGACCGGGAGCGGCACAGGCCGGTCGGCCCCGCGCCAGGCCTGGCCGGCCTCGGCGATGCCGCAGCTCATCTGCACGAGGCTGTCGAAGCCGCGTCGGCCGGCCCAGGGGCCGGTCCAGCCGTAGGCGTCGAGGCGCACGTCGATCAGGCCGGGCGCCAGGGCGCGGCGCGCGACCGCGCCGTAGCCGAGGCGGTCGAGGGCGTCCGGCCGGTAGCCGTGCAGGAGGAGGTCGGCGCCGGCGAGCATCGCCTCGAACACCGCGCGGTCGGCGTCCCGGCGCAGGTCGAGCCGGGCGCATCGCTTGCCGAGCGTCACGTCCGGCTCGATGGCCGGCTCGTTCCAGTCCGGCGGGTCGACGCGCAGCACCTGGGCGCCGTAGCCGGCGAGGAATCGCGTGGCGACGGGGCCGGCGAGCACCCGCGTCAGGTCGAGCACCCGCAGGCCGGCGAGCGGCCGATCGGGCCTCGGCCTCCAGGCGGTGGAGGCGGGCTCCCCGGGATCGAAGCCGACGAGGGGTTCCCTGGCGACCGCCGCCCCCTGCGGATGCGCCGCCCAGGCTGCGATCGAGCGCATCTCCGCCGCGCAGCCGTCCTCCGCGACGATCGCCGCCTCCAGCGCCGCCTTGTCCCAGCCGGCGACGGCGAGCGCCATGCCGTCTCGGTCGGATTGCGCGCCGAGCACCCGCTCGGCCGCCGCGCGGTGGTGCGGGGCGTTGGTGTGGAGCCGGATCCAGCCATCGCGGGTGCGATAGTCGCCCGCCACCGGGTCCCACGGGGCCGGCAGCGCCCACCCGATCGGGCGGAGCGAGGTGCGGAACCACAGGGAGGCGAGGCGCCGATCGACGGTGACGCCGGGCGCGGTGCCGACGAGGTCGGCGACGGCCAGCCCCGCCGCGGTGATGGAGCCGGCCGCCAGATCGGTCACCGGAAAGGCCGAGGGCAGGGCGCCGGTCCCCGCGAAGGCGAGGGCCACCCGGTCCGAGGGGCCGCCCAACGCATCCTGGATCGTCGCCGCGAAACGCTCCGCCGACATGCCGCCCCCGTCGTTGCGCCTAATTCGGTTCGCACGCGTGGTTCGCCGTCGGGCCGCCGCCGCGCTATACAGTCGGGACATGTCCCGGAACGAACGCGATTGATGCCCGAGCCGCTGCTCTCCGTCGAGGATCTCTCGGTGGCCTTCCGCTCGCGCGAGGGCGAGAGCCGGGCCGTCGACGGCGTGTCCTTCACGATCCTGCCGGGCGAGACCGTGGCGCTCGTCGGTGAATCCGGCTCGGGCAAGTCGGTGACCGCGCTCTCGATCCTGCGGCTGCTGGATGGGGCCGCCCACCATCCGGGCGGGCGGATCGTGTTCAAGGGCCGCGACCTGCTCGCGCTGCCCGAGCGCGAAATGCGCAAGGTGCGCGGCGCCGACATCACCATGGTGTTCCAGGAGCCGATGACCTCCCTGAACCCGCTCCACAGCATCGAGCGGCAGATCGGCGAGGTGCTGGGGCTCCACCGCGGCCTCTCGGGCAAGGCCGCGCGCGCGCGCATCCTCGAATTGCTGGAACTCGTGGGCCTGCGCGACGCGGCGCGGCGCATGGGCGCCTACCCGCACGAGCTCTCCGGCGGCCAGCGCCAGCGGGTGATGATCGCGATGGCGCTCGCCTGCGAGCCGGACCTGCTCGTCGCCGACGAGCCGACCACCGCCCTCGACGTGACCGTGCAGGCGCAGATCCTCTCGCTGCTGGCCGACCTGCAGAAGCGGCTCGGCATGGCGATGCTGTTCATCACCCACGACCTCGGCATCGTCGAGCGCATCGCCGCGCGGGTCTGCGTGATGCTCAAAGGTCGGATCGTCGAGGCCGGGCCGGTCGTCGAGGTGTTCTCGAACCCGCAGCACGACTACACGCGCCGCCTCATCGCCTCCGAGCCGGAGGGGCGCGGCAACCCGGTGGCGGCGGATGCCGAGGCCCTGGTCAAGGCCGGCCCGCTGAAGGTCTGGTTTCCCCTGAAGGAAGGTTGGCTCCGGCGCAAAGCCGGCTACGTCAAGGCCGTCGACGGCGTCTCCCTGCGGGTCCGCGCCGGCGAGACCGTGGGCGTGGTCGGCGAATCCGGCTCGGGCAAGACGACGCTCGGCCTCGCGCTGCTGCGGCTCACCGCGTGCGAGGGGCCGATTGTGTTCCTCGGCCAAGACATCGAGCGCTACGGCGTCGCGGCGATGCGGCCCCTGCGCAAGGACATGCAGGTGGTCTTCCAGGACCCCTACGGTTCGCTCTCGCCGCGGATGTCGGTGGCCGACATCGTCGCCGAGGGTCTGGTGGTGCAGGACGTGCCGAAGCGTGAGCACCGCGCCATCGTCGCGCGGGCGCTCACCGATGTCGGGCTCGATCCGGCGGCGATGGACCGCTACCCGCACGAGTTCTCCGGCGGCCAGCGCCAGCGCATCGCCATCGCCCGCGCGATGGTGTTGGAGCCGCGCTTCGTCGTGCTCGACGAGCCGACCTCGGCGCTGGACCGCTCGGTGCAGGCGCAGATCGTGACGCTGCTGCGCGACCTGCAGCGGGCGCGCGGCCTCGCCTACCTGTTCATCAGCCACGACCTGAAGGTGGTGCGCGCGCTCGCGAACTACGTCCTGGTCATGCAGAACGGCGTGGTGGTGGAGGAGGGCCCAGCCGAGGAGATCTTCTCCCGGCCCAGGACCGACTACACCCGCACCCTGTTCTCGGCGGCCTTCGCGCTGAAGAGCGACAGCGTCGCCGACGTCGAGCCGGTCTAGGGCGATGGCGCGGGCGCTGCTCATCGTGCTCGATTCCGTCGGAATCGGCGGTGCGCCGGATGCCGAGCGCTACGGCGATGCGGGCTCCGACACGGTCGGCCACATCGCCGAGGCCTGCGCCGCGGGGCGCGCCGACCGCGCCGGCCTGCGGAGCGGCCCGTTGCGCCTGCCGCATCTGGCCGGCCTCGGGCTCGGGCTCGCCTGCGAGGGCGCGTCGGGACGGATGCCGCCGGGGCTCGCGCCGCCAGCGGAAATCCTCGGCGCCTGGGGCCATGCGGTGGAGACCGCCGCCGGCAAGGACACGCCCTCGGGCCATTGGGAGATCGCCGGCCTCGCGATGCGCGAGCCGTGGGGGTACTTCCCCGACACGCGGCCGGCCTTCCCAGCGGCCTTGATCCGGGACCTGATCCGCCTCGGCGACCTGCCCGGCATCCTCGGCGACAGCCACGCCTCCGGCATCGCGATCATCGACGCGCTCGGCGCCGAGCACCTCCGGACCGGCAAGCCGATCTGCTACACCTCCGCAGACAGCGTCTTCCAGATCGCGGCCCATGAGGAGGCCTTCGGCCTCGAGCGCCTCTACGCGCTGTGCCGGACCGCGCGCCAGTTGTGCGACGCCTACCGCGTCGGCCGCGTGATCGCGCGACCGTTCACCGGCACGGGAGAAGCCGGCTTCCGCCGCACGAGCAACCGCCGAGACTTCTCCGTCGCCCCGCCCGGCGACACCCTGCTCGACCGGCTCGCGACTGCGGGCCGCGACGTGGTCAGCGTCGGCAAGATCGGCGACATCTTCGCGCATCGCGCCACCGGCCGCGAGGTCAAGCCCGGCGGCAACGGCGCCTGCCTCGACGCCGCGATCGACGCGCTCGGACGCCTTCGCGACGGCGGGTTCGTCTTCGCCAACCTCGTCGACTTCGACAGCGAGCACGGCCACCGTCGCGATGTGCCAGGCTACGCCGCCGAGCTCGAAGCGTTCGACGCCCGCATCCCCGACATCCGCGCGGCGCTGCGCCCGGGCGACCTCTGCCTCGTCACCGCCGACCACGGCAACGACCCGACCTGGCACGGCACCGAGCACACCCGTGAGCAGGTGCCGGTCCTGGCCTTCGGGCCGGACATCGTGCCGCGGGCACTGGGACGCCGCGCGACATTCGCCGACATCGGCGCCGCGGTCGCCCGCCATCTCGGCCTACCGCCGGTTGCCGGAACGCCTTTCCTGTGAGGACCTTCTCGATGCGCGACGACGACGAGCGGGTGAAGCGCCCGGTCCATCACGAGGTCGGCCAGCCGCTCGACACCCTGTCGGTGGACGAGATCGATCACCGCATCGCGCTGCTGAACGCCGAGATCCGGCGGCTCGAAGCCGCGCGAACGGCGAAGCAAGCCGCGCTCGGCGCGGCGGACGCGTTATTCAAGCGCTGACGCGCAAGCCGGCCGCGTCAGTAGCGGGTCGTCAGCGCGTTCAGCCAATCCGGCGCGGCGTCGACCAGCACCGCCTCGATCCGCTTGTCGGCGCCGAGCACGATGACGAGGCCGGTCACGACGAGGATCGCTCCCAACGCCGCCTTCATCCCCTTGCCGACCCGCATCAGCCGGTCACGCCAGCCGACCAGCACGGATCGCGACAGGGTGCCGAGGACCAGGAGCGGCAGGGCCGCGCCGAGGCCGAAGACCAGCATGGTCAGCCCGACCGTCCAGAGGTCGCGGCCCTGCGCGGCGAGGATCGAGGCGGCACCGAGCGTCGGGCCGACGCAGGGGCTCCAGACCGCGCCGAGCAGCAGCCCGACGCCGAACTGGCCCCAAAGGCCGGTGGTGGAGAAGCCGCCGAAGCGGCTCTCGGTCCAGTTGGCGAGCGGGCCGGCGGCCACCGCGAGGCGGGTCTGCGCCACCGGCACCAGCAGGACGATTCCGACGAGGATCAGCAGGATCGCGGCGACGCGGCGAAACACGTCGCCGTCGAGCCCGAGGCCGAAGCCGATCGTGGCGACGAACAGGCCGATCGCCACGAACGACAAGGCCAGGCCGCCGGCCAGGGCCGCCGGTCCGTAGCGGTGCTCGGACGCCGCGGCGCCGAGGACCAGCGGCAGCAGCGGCAGCACGCAGGGCGAGAGCGTCGAGAGCAGGCCGGCGAGGAGCGCGAGGCCGAGGCTGACGATCATCGAACCCCCGAGCCGATCAAAGCGTCTTCTCGACCAGCCCCTCGATCCATTCGGGCTGGGTCTCGCCGACCGAGCGTCCGGTCTCGACGCTGCCCTTGTAGGCGATCAGCGTGCTTTGGGTGCGCACGTCGAGCTTGCGCAGCAGGTCCTTCTGGCTGTCGAAGTCGATGTCGAAGATCTGCAGATCCTTGAAGCGCGGGTCGGCGCTGAGCTTGGCCAGGATCGGCTTCTGCGTCTTGCAGATCGGGCACCAGGGCGCGCTCACCTCGACGAGGATCGGCTTGCCGGCCTTTTGCGCGGCGTCGAACGCCGCCTGGGAGTAGGGCTTCATCTCGCCGGCCTGCGCCGTGGCGACGGTCAGAGCTTCGAGGGCCAAGGGCGCGAGGCCGAGGAGCGCGATGAGCGCGATGAGCGTGCGGCGGATCATGGCTGGTGTTTCCCGATGGCGAAGGCCTGGCCGTGGGCGGCCAAGCAGATCCGTGACGATCAGTTGCTGGCGGCGGGCACCGGGAAGGTGTGGTCGAACGTGCCGCCCTGGCTGTCCGTGGCCGCCACCTTGACCGGCGCGGCGCCCTCGGGCCGCATCTCGAAGCCGATCACCGGGTTCGACGAGATCGAGATGTCGCCCTCCATCGTGAAGACGTTCCGCGCGCCCTGGCTGACGCTGATCCGGTCGAGGTAGCGCGCCGGCGTATACTCGCGCGAGACCTGGTTCATCTGCATGCCGGAGAAGTTCGGGTGGCGGATCATCAGCGTCGCCTGCACCGCCTTGTCGGCGGTGGGGTCGGCGAACTTCATCCGCATGTCGCCCATGCCCTTCAGCGCGTCGGCTTCGGTCATGCCCATGGGAGCCGAGCAGCCGCCGGACGCCTTGACAAAGATCTCCGACGCCACGAGGCGCCCGTCCCGGGTCTCGGCCACCGCGTGGACGTTGGAGTAGGTGTTCACCCGCACGCGCATCTTGAGCTGCGCCGGGTCGCCCGCGGGCCCGAAGTCGACGTGGGCGGCGAGCGGCGCCGGGTTGTCGTCGATGATCAGGTACAGGCCCTTCACCTGGTCCTTGTCGGCGACGGTGAGCGTCACCGGGACCAGGGCGGCGTCTTCGGCGCGGAACGGCATGTCGATCGCCACCAGCTTGCCCGGCTCGACCTTGCGGTCGCCGAACACCTGCTGCTGCAGCTCCTTCCAGCGGGCCGCGCGCTCGGCCTCGCCGTCGCCGGCGGCCGCGAGCGCCGCGCCAGGCGACGCGAAGGCGGGCAGGAGGATTGCGGCGGCGAAGAGGGAGTCTCGGATCGGGCGGCGCATGGCGTTCTCCTCGGGGTCTTGTTCGTTGCAGCGGTGCTCTTGGTGACACCGTTCTATCCAATACGTCATAGGGCCGCGCGCGGGCTGCGTCTGTGATCGCGGTCACAATCGTGGGGTGCGGCTGGTCAAGTTATAGTGCGCAGCGGGTCGGCGCGGCGCGGATCGCCCGGTCGCGAGCGAGGCCGAGGCAGCGCCCGGGCCGTCACGGCGCGGCTTCCCGCAGCGCCCGCTCGTCCGCGGAGAGCTGCAGCAGCTCCGCCGCGCCGACCGCCTCCATCGGTGCGCGGATGCGGATGGCCCGCGTCGGCTCGCCGGCCCGCATCACCAGCACGACGGTCTCGATGTCGGGGCAGCCGGGGTCTGCGCAGGCGATTTCGTTGACGGTGATCGCGTCGCCTTCGCCGAGGCTGAGCGCCACCGTGCAGGCGGCTTTCACGCGCTTGGCGAGCTGCGCCTGCTCGGCGGAGCGGGCGCGCCACGCCTTCAGGCTGACGAAGGCCATGCTCTCGAATCCCCGGATCTTTTCCTGCGGTCGCGTGGCGGCGCGGGCGCCTTGCTGGTTGCGGCGCAGGCGATGAAACACTGTTGCATCACCCTTGTCCACCAAGCCTCAGCCGGCGACGGATCGTCTACCGGTAGACCGAACGCTGTCGGGCCGCGACCATTTTCTGGTAAGCTCGCGCCTGCGCCGAAACAAACGCGACGTTCGCTCGTAAACGTCGCGCGCCCGTGTCCGGGGCTGCAGGTGAGGAGTACCCGGTGCGACCCTGGCGCGACGGACCCGCTGATCGACGCGGCTACCACCACGGCAACCTGAAAGAGGCGCTGATCGAGGCGGCGCGCCGGTTCATCGCCGAGCGCGGCATCGGCGGCTTCACCCTGGTCGACGCGGCGCGCCTCGTCGGCGTCACCCCGGCCGCGCTCTACCGGCATTTCCGTGGGCGCGAGGCGCTGCTCGAAGAGCTCGCCGGCCGCGGCTTCGCCGAGCTCGCCGAACGGCTGGCGCGCGCGCTCACCGCGCGCGGTACGCCGCTGGAACGGTTCACGCGGATGGGCGAGGCCTACCTCGCCTTCGCCGAAGAGGAGCCCGGCTACTACGCGGCGATCTTCGAGACCCGCGGCGTCAACGTGCCGAACGAAGCCGGCCCGCGTCCGAGCCCGTTCGACCTGCTTGTGGAAGCGCTGCAATCGACATTTCCGGACGGGTTCGGCGGGGTCGCCCCGCGCTTCATCGCGCTGGAGGTCTGGGCGCTGTCCCACGGGCTCGCGACCCTCGCCGCCGCCGGCCACCTGCCGAAGGGGCCGGGCATTCCCGACACCTACGAATTGCTGCGCGCCGGCGTCCTCGCCCTCGTCCACGGTGCCGGCGCCGGAAAGCCATCGGCCGGCGCCGTACCCGCCCCTTGAAAGCGATCGGACGCACCCGCATGTTAACGCTGTTCACATGAACAGCGGAGCCTTACCGTGAGTACATCCTCTTCCTCTCCCTGGGCGGGCGGCAAGGTCAGCCGTTGTGGTCCGTTCCCGCGCCGCTCGATCGAGATCGGCGCCATCGTCGTCAGCTTCATCTACTGGTGGCCCGTCGGCCTCGCCCTCGTGGCGTGGAAGGTCGCCGGCTATCCGGCGCTCGGGGAGCTGCGCGACTACGCCAAGCGCGGCGCCGCGGGCTGGGAGGGCGGCACCGCCAGGGCTTCGCGCTTCGCCCGCTCGTTCGACGCATCCAACCGCCGCGGCGCCACAGGCAACTGGGCCTTCGAGGAGTACCGCAAGGCCGAGCTCGACCGGCTCGACGCCCAGCGCCGCGCCCTGCAGGAGGAGAGCCGCGCCTTCGCCGAGTTCGTCGAGGAGCTGAAGCGGGCCAAGGACCGCGACCAGTTCGACGCCTTCATGGCCAAGCGCCGGGCCGACGGCGAGGGCAAGACCTTCAACGCCTGAGGCGTCGCCGGGTTGGTGGATCGAGGGCCTTCCGCGCGAGCGGGAGGCCCTTTTTCGTCGTCCTCGCGTTGCGCCGGCGCGCGCCCTTCGGCAAAGCGGAGGCGGGTGCGACGGGAGGACACGATGAGCCAGGCAACGGTCACGGTGGTCGAACACCCCCTCGTCCAGCACAAGCTCACGCTGCTGCGCGACAAGAACCGCTCGACGCAGGGCTTCCGCAACCTGCTGAACGAAATCGGGATGCTGCTCGCCTACGAGGTGACGCGCGACCTGCCGCTGGAACCCGTGACGATCGAGACGCCGATCCAGGTGATGGAGGGGCGGCAGATCCAGGGCAAGAAGCTGGTGCTCGCCCCGATCCTGCGGGCCGGCGTCGGCTTCCTCGACGGCATGCTGTCGCTGCTGCCCTCGGCCCGCGTCGCCCATGTCGGGCTTTATCGCGACCCGGAGACGCTGGAGGCGATCGAGTACTACTTCAAGGCGCCCTCGGACCTCGCCGACCGCACGGTGCTGGTGCTCGACCCGATGCTGGCGACCGCGAACTCCGCCATCGCCGCACTGACGCGCCTGAAGGCGCGCGGCGCGCAGGACCTGCGCTTCGTCTGCCTGCTCGCAGCCCCCGAGGGCGTCGCCCGGCTCCAGGCCGCCCATCCCGACGTGCCGATCTGGACGGCAGCGATCGACAGCCACCTCAACGACCACAGCTACATCGTGCCGGGCTTGGGCGACGCCGGCGACCGGATGTACGGCACGCGCTGAAGCCGGCGGGCTTGCCAACGGGGCGCATGGCGGCAACTAGGGGCGAGCCCCTTGGAGGAGACCGCCCGATGACGACGCTGCCCGAGACCATGCGCCAGGTCTGCTTCAACGGCTTCGGCGGCCCCGAGGTGATCGGCACCGAGACGGTGCCGCTGCCGAAGGCCGGTCCGGGTCAGGTGCTGATCGAGGTGGTGTCGGCCGGCGTCAACCGTCCCGACGTGATGCAGCGCGGCGGCAAGTATCCGCCGCCGAAGGGCGCCACCGCCGTGCCGGGCCTGGAAGTCGCCGGCCGCATCGCCGCCCTCGGCGAGGGCGTCTCCGGGCTGTCGCTCGGCGACGAGGTCTGCGCCTTGGTGATCAGCGGCGGCTACGCCGAGTTCGCCGTCGCCGAGGCCGGCCATTGCCTGCCGAAGCCCAAGGCGCTGTCGCTCGTCGACGCCGGCGGCATCCCGGAGACGTTCTTCACGGTCTATTCCAACGTCGTGCAGCGCGGCCGGCTCACATCCGGCGAGACCTTCCTGGTCCACGGCGGATCGAGCGGCATCGGCTCGACCGCGATCCAGATCGCCAAGCACATGGGCGCGCGCGTGTTCGCCACCGCCGGCTCGGCCGAGAAGTGCGCCTTCTGCGAAAAGCTCGGTGCGGACGCCGCGATCAACTACCGCGAGGCGGATTTCGCCGAGGAGATCCAGCGCCTCACCGACGGCAAGGGCGTCGATGTGATCCTCGACATGATCGGCGCGAGCTACCTCGCCAAGAACCTCGCCTCGCTCGCGATCGAGGGGCGCCTCGTGCTCATCGCGCTGATGGGCGGCAACAAGGTCGAGACCCTCAACATCACGCCGATCATGATCAAGCGTCTGACCTTCACCGGCGCGACGCTTCGGCCGCGGCCGAGCGCCGAGAAGGCGGGCATCGCCGACGGCCTGCGCCGCGACGTGTGGCCGGAGCTCGATGCCGGCCGCATCCGCCCGGTGATCCACGCGACCTTCCCGTTCGAGGAGGCGCAGAAGGCGCACGAGCTGATGGAATCGAGCGCCCACCTCGGCAAGATCCTGCTCGTCACCGGCCGCTGAGGGCGGTCGGCGGCGGCCATCACAGGAACCCCCGGCGAAGGCCCGGCGTTTGCCGGGTCGAGAACGCGTGCCGGCCTTCGGCGCGCGGCGACGCCCTTACGGCGTATCGGTGAGGTGTGAGAATGGTCGAGCAGGTTCCCAATCAGAACGCACGCCAGGGCGAGCGCGGCAAGTCGATGCTCTGGGTGCTGGTCGGCAGCCTCGTGCTGCTCGCCGTGGCCACGATCGGCCTGCTGACCTGGAACGGCGCCAACGCGCCGAAGGACTACGCCAGCCAGAGCCAGGACGCGTCGCGCAAGGAGGTCACCGGGTCGGTGACGGGCTCGAACAACGCGCCGTCCTCGAGCAACACGAGCGGCGTGCCGGCCGGCAACCCGACCTACCCGCAGCCGGCCCAGCCGAGCGCGAACGGCAACCAGCCTAAGTAAGCGCTATGCGCAGCCCGGCCCGCGCTCAGCGGGTCGGGACCGGCGTTTCGCCGCGATAATCGTAGAAGCCGCGCTTGACCTTGCGGCCGAGCCAGCCGGCCTCGACGTACTTCACCAGGAGCGGGCAGGGCCGGTACTTCGAATCCGCCAGCCCCTCGTAGAGCACCTGCATCACCGAGAGGCAGGTATCGAGGCCGATGAAGTCGGCGAGCTGCAGCGGGCCCATCGGGTGGTTCGCGCCGAGCCGCATGGCGGTGTCGATCGACTCCACCGACCCCACGCCCTCGTAGAGCGTGTAGATTGCCTCGTTGATCATCGGCAGAAGGATGCGGTTGACGATGAAGGCCGGGAAGTCCTCCGACATCGTCGAGGTCTTGCCGAGCTTGGCGATGAAGGCCTTGGCCGACTCGTAGGTCGGGTCCTCCGTCGCGATGCCGCGGATCAGCTCGACGAGCTGCATCACCGGCACCGGGTTCATGAAGTGGATGCCGATGAAGCGCTCCGGCCGATCGGTCGAGGCGGCGAGCCGCGTGATCGAGATCGACGAGGTGTTGGTCGCGATCAGCGCATCCGGGCGCAGCGACGGGCACAGGGTCGAGAAGATCTGGCGCTTGGTCGCCTCGTGCTCGGTGGCGGCCTCGATAACGAGGTCGCAGGGACCGAGGTCGTCGTAGCTGCGCGCGGCGACGATGCGCTCGCGCACCTCGCGGCGGTGGCTCTCGTCGATCGTGCCCTTCGAGACCTGGCGGGCGAGGGTGCCGTCGATGTTGGCGAGCCCCGCGTTGAGCCGATCGGGATCGCGGTCGTTCAGCAGAACGTCGAGGCCGGCCGCAGCGCAAACGTGGGCGATGCCGCTCCCCATCTGCCCGGCACCGATGATGCCGACCCGCTTGATATCGATGCCCATCTGTCGATCCATGCCCCCGACGCCCACAACCGGAGCGGCTGCCGAGCTTTCCTGCGCTGCACGGTCCCCGATCCACCGCGAAAGCAGCACGGACTGCGCAGCAGATCTTTTAGCGCCTTCACCGGCCCCGGTGGAACCCGTCGCGCTACTTAAGACGCGACAGGTTCGACGGGACGCCCCGATCCGTCATCGCACGGATCGGGACAGAGAACTGAAGCCTCGCCTCAGTTGCCTTTGGCTTTGCCGATCTCGGCCTGCAACTCCGGCACGATCTGGAACAGGTCGCCGACGAGGCCGTAATCCGCCACCTGGAAGATCGGGGCGTCCTCGTCCTTGTTGATCGCGACGATGACCTTCGAGTCCTTCATGCCGGCCAGGTGCTGAATCGCGCCGGAGATGCCGACCGCGACGTAGAGGTCGGGCGCCACCACCTTGCCGGTCTGGCCGACCTGCCAGTCGTTCGGGGCGTAGCCGGCGTCGACGGCCGCGCGCGAGGCGCCGACGGCGGCGCCGAGCGTGTCGGCCAGCGGCTCGATCAGCTCCTTGAACTTGTCGGCCGAGCCGAGCGAGCGCCCGCCGGAGACGATGCTCTTGGCGGCGGCCAGCTCCGGCCGGTCGGACTTGGCGATCTCCTCGCCCTTGAAGGTCGAGCCGCCGGCGGCGGGCGCCGCCGCCGTGACCGCCTCGACCGGCGCCGCGGCGCCGCCCTCACCGGTCGCCTTGAAGGCGGCGGTGCGGACGGTGATGACCTTCTTGCCGGCGCCGGCCTGGACCGTCTGGATCGCGTTGCCGGCGTAGATCGGGCGCTCGAACGTGTCGGGCGAGATCACCTTCATGATGTCGGAGATCTGCGCCACGTCGAGGAGGGCGGCCACGCGTGGCAGGATGTTCTTGCCGGTGGTGGTCGCCGAGCAGACGATCGCGTCGTAGGGCTCGGCGATGGCGACGATCAGGGCTGCCACTGGCTCGGCCATGTCGTGGTCGTAGGCTGCGTCGTCGGCGAGCAGCACCTTGTCGACGCCGTCGAGCTTGGCGGCCGCGTCGGCGGCGCCCTTGCTCCCGGCGCCGACGACGAGGGCGTGGATGGGGGCGCCGAGTTCCTTGGCGGCGGTGAGCGCCTTCAGGGTGCCGTCCTTGATCTCGGACTGGCCGTACTCGACGAGGAGGAGGGTGGTCATCGGTTCAAACCTCTGATCTCGGATGGGGCGCGCGCTCGACCGGGAGCGGGAGCGCGCGCAGTCGGGACTAGATGACGTTGGCCTCGGTCTTGAGCTTCTGCACGAGCTCGGCGGCCGAGCCGACCTTGACGCCGGCCGAGCGGCCCGGCGGCTCGGTGGTCTTGAGCACCTTGAGCTTCGGGGTGACGTCGATGCCCAGTGCGTCGGGCGACATCTCCTCCAGCGGCTTCTTCTTCGCCTTCATGATGTTGGGCAGCGAGGCGTAGCGCGGCTCGTTGAGACGCAGGTCCGTCGTCACGATCGCCGGCAGCTTGAGCGACACCGTCTGCAGGCCGCCGTCGACCTCGCGGGTCACGTCGAGGCTGCCTTCGCCCGCCTCGATCTTGAAGGCGAAGGTGCCCTGCGGCCAGCCGAGCAAAGCCGCGAGCATCTGGCCGGTCTGGTTGGAATCGTCGTCGATCGCCTGCTTGCCGAGGATCACCAGCTCTGGGCTCTCCTTCTCGACGATCGCCTTCAGGATCTTGGCCACCGCGAGGGGCTCGCAGACCGTATCGGTCTTCACCAGGATCGCACGGTCGGCACCCATGGCGAGCGCGGTGCGCAGCGTCTCCTGGGCCTGCTGCGGCCCGATCGACACGGCCACGATCTCGGTGACCTTGCCCTTCTCCTTCAGGCGAATCGCTTCCTCGACCGCGATCTCGTCGAAGGGGTTCATCGACATCTTCACGTTGGCGAGTTCGACCCCCGAGCCGTCGGCCTTGACGCGAATCTTGACGTTGTAATCGACGACCCGCTTGACGGGCACCAGAACCTTCATGGCGGTCTACTTCCTCCGCGTTCGGATTGTTTTGATCGGTGGAAACCGGAGCGCCGCGATCGGCCGCTCGCACAGGGCGCGGACCGTAACGGCCACATTTCCGCCTTGTCAACGCGGCGCGCGCCCGCGCTTTCGAAAAGCCGCGGCCGGCCGACGAAGGGCGTTCGCTTCTACGGTACGGAGATGGGCGCGTGCGGCCCGGCTCATTGCAACCGGTGCTAGCTACCGGTTCTTGCCCGGCACCCAGAGCACGTCATCGACGCCGTCCGAGTTGGCGGCGCGGCTCGCCACGAACAGGAAATCCGAAAGGCGGTTGAGGTACTTGAGCGCTTCCGCGGAGACGATCTCACCCTCGGTCGCCGCGAGCGCGACCGCGAGCCGCTCGGCGCGGCGGCTGACGGTGCGGGCGAGGTGGAGGGCGGCGGCCGCCGGGGAGCCGCCGGGCAGCACGAAGGACTTGAGCGGCGCGATGTTGGCGTTCAGCGCGTCGATGTCGGCTTCGAGCCGGGCGACCTGCGAGGCCACGATCCGCAGCGGCTCGTAGGCCGGGGGCGTGTCGCTCGGCGGCGTCGCGAGGTCGGCGCCGAGGTCGAACAGGTCGTTCTGGATCGCGCCGAGCATCGCGTCGAGGCGCGGCTCGGCGTGCTGGCGGGCGAGCCCGACGCAGGCGTTGGTCTCGTCGACGGTGCCGTAGGTCTCGACCCGCAGGTCCGCCTTCGAGCGGCGCTGCCCGTCGGCGAGCGCCGTGGTGCCCTTGTCACCGGTCCGTGTGTAGATGCGATTGAGGGTGACCACGGGTCCGCCGACGCTTTCAGATCAGAAGGTGTAGCCGAGCTTGCCGCCGAAGTTCGTCAGGCCGCGATTCTCGCCGCACAGGCCGGCGTTCGACATGTGCTCGACGGTCGCCATCACGCTCCAATGCTCGGTGATGCGGAAGCCCAGCGCCGCCGCCTCGCGGAACAGCGGCGAGCAGCCGAGCGAGTTGAAGCCGTAGGGGGCGAGCGCCTTCGGGCCGGTATAGCCGTTATGCGCGGCGCCGCCGAAGAAGCCGTCGATGAAGACGCGCCGGTCGAAGGTCTCGGGGAACAGGTCCACCGACCAGGTGGCGCCGAGGTAGGCGTAGCTGGTCCGGCCGCCGGTGTTGTAGCTGCCGCCCACGGTCGCGCGCGGCACGAAGGCCTGCCAGAACGGGTCGGCGCTCACCAGCGGCTTCGTGAATAGGATTTCGCCGTTGACGTTCTGCTTCTCGAAGCCGGGAAGCTTGCCCTCGGCGCTGCCGGGATCCTGCACCGAGCCACCGATCCGAACCTCGGAGACGATGCTGAGGGGCTGCACCGGCGGCGCGTAGGCCGCGGGCCGCGGCGCGTACCCGAGATCGGCCGCCGCGACGGGCGAGGCGATCGCGAGGGCCAGCGCGCCGGCGACGAGACGGTGGAAGGTGGGCTTCATGCGGGGACGGATCCGGATTGAACCCGGAATCCCTAGCATGCTTGGCTGCGCCCGGATCGCCGTTTCATCCGCGCCGGGGTGGAATGCCGACCGGTGCGGCCCGCCGGTCACAGTCGCGCGCCCTCAGGCGGAGCGCCACCAAGCCACGCCCATGATCACCAGGATCGCCACGAACTGCAGCAGCACGCGCAGCCGCATCAGGCGCTGCGACAGGTTCGCGTCGCCGCCACGCATCATGTTGGCGAGGCCGAGGAGGAGGATGACGGCCACCGCGAGGCAGGCGACGAGGACGACGGTGTTGCCGGACATGGTGGGGGGATCTCGCAGTGCGTTCGGCGCCGCTTATAGAGGCTTCGCGGCGGCGGCGGCAGGGGCGAAGCGCCGCTGGCGCCAGGACGGGCTCCCCCGCCAGCACAGAGACGCCTCCAGAGCCGTCATTCCGGGCTCGCCTGCGGCGCCCCGGAATGACGGGCCGCGCAGGACGGTCGGCGGCGTGCCATCAGTTCCGGCGCAGCAGCCGCTCGAAGTAGTCGAGTTCTTCCTGCGGACGCGTCGGGTCGCCGAGCTTGCGCCGCAGCTCCTCCATGATCCGGCGCGCCCGCTGGACCGCGGATTCGTCGGCCGTCGGCACGCGCACGCGGCCGTCGCTCATGTCGCGCCCGCGGGTCGGGCGGCCGAGCGGGTCGTCGTCCTTGGCGCCGGCCTG
The DNA here is from genome assembly GCF_008039465.1 of Methylobacterium sp. WL120. Lineage (NCBI taxonomy): Bacteria > Pseudomonadati > Pseudomonadota > Alphaproteobacteria > Hyphomicrobiales > Methylobacteriaceae > Methylobacterium > Methylobacterium sp. WL120. The sequence goes on from NZ_VRUT01000055.1 coordinate 26,350, forward strand.
GCCCTGCTGGCCCGGCTGCTGGCCGTCGGGCTTGTCGCCCTGGCCTTCGCCCTCGGCTTCGGCCGATTCTTGCATCTGTTGCTGCATGCCGTCGGCGCCGCGCTTGAGCCCGTCCAGCGCACGGCCCTGCGCGTCGACGGCGTCGCCCTCTTGCCCGTCCTTCAGCGCGTTCTCGGCCTCGCGCATGGCATCCTCGGCATCGGACAGGCCTTCCTCGCCCTTCATGCCGTTCTCCTTCATGCGGTTCTGCAGGTCCTGCAGGCGCTCGCGCAGGGCCTGCTGGCGTTCGCCGACGCCGCCCTGCTGGCCCTTCTGCTGGCCCTTGCCCTGCTGCTGTCCCTGTTGACCCGGCTCCCCTTGGCCCTGTTGGCCTTGCCCCTGTTGACTTTGCCCCTGTTGACTTTGGCCCTGCTGGCCGGGGCTCTGCTGCCCCCGCTGGCCGGGCTTCTGCCCCTGCTGGCTGCGGTTCGGCGGCCGCTGGCCCTGCTCGGGGCCGGGCTTCTCCTGGCCTTCCTTGAAGGTCTCGTCGCGCAGGCCCTGCTGCTCGCGGGCCATCTGGTCGAGCTCCTTCATCTGCTTCTGCATCTCGCGGGCGGTCGGATCGGACTTGCCGCCCTGCTCGGCGCTCTGCAGGTTCTCGAGGATGTTGCGCAGCTGCTCCATCAGGCGCTGCGCCTCGGCGGTGTCGCCGCGCTTCATCGCCTCGGCCATGTCCTTGAGCATCTTGTCGAGGTCGTCCGGCGTCACCGACTTCGACGGCTGGCCCTGCTTGTCGCGCGAACCCTGCTCGCGCGGCTGCTTGCTTTGCTTCTCGGCAAGCTCCTTCATGAACTTGTCGAGCGCCTGCTTCAGGTCCTGCGTCAGGCGCTTGATGTCGTCGTCGGGCGCGTTCTTGTCGATCGCCTCCTTGAGCCGGTCCTGAGCCTGTCGAAGCTTCTTCTCGGTGTCCGAGAGGTCGCCGTCTTCGATCTTGAGAGCCATCTCCCAAAGCAGGTCCGCCACCTCGGTGAGGGCGGCGTCGTTCCCGGCTGCGCGCAGGCGGCGCGCCGCGGTCTTCAGGCCGAGGAACACGCCCGGCTGCGGCGTGAACAGGTCCGGTGCGACAAGCAGGGCGTCGAGCGCCATCTGCACTCGGACGCGGCCCTCGTCCGGCGTCACGACCAGGCGGCGGCGCTCTTCTGCCAGCGCCCGCGCCAGGGGATCGCGGAACGGACGGGCCGGCAGCACCATCTCGGTCGCCGGCGTCCGGCCTTCCTGGCCGGCCTCGTCCTTGACGAGGTACGTGAAGCGCACCCGCGCGCCGGACCAGGGGTTGTCGGTGAGGTCGACGAGCGTCTTGGTGTCGGTCTCGCCGTTGGCGTCGCCGGGCAGCGCCAGGGCGATCCGCGGCGGCGGCGCCAGCGAGCGCGTGCCCTCGATCGGCTCGACGACCCCTTCGGCCGAGGCGATGCCGTAATCGTCCTTGGCGCGGTAGCTGAGGTTGAAGGTGCCGCGCCCGTTCACCTCGGGCCCGCCGACGGCGTGGACCTCCGGCGGCAGGTCGGGGATCGCCTCGACCACCAGGCGCTGGGTCTGGCCCGGCGCCGCGATGGTCAGCGCGGCGCTCGGGCCGACGATTTGGAACCGGTCCTCGCGCAGGTCCGGCCGCGGCTCCTTGCCGGGCACGGCCTTGAGGCCGGCATCCGGCGTCAGCACCGTCTGCGCCGGACTTTCGCCCGCGATGCGCACGATCAGCTGCGAGTTCACCGGCACGCGCAGGCGCTGCTCGCCCCCGGACATGGCGACCGCCAGCGGCGGCAGCCGGGTGTAGAGCGGCGGGTCGATCCAGGCGTCGATGCGGTAGCTCGGCCCGGCGGACGCGGCTTCGCGCCAGTCGAACGCACTGCCGAGGCGCTCGCGCCATTCCGGGCCGGCGACGAACAGGCTCGCCACCGCCGCGACCACGAGGCCGGCGCGCAGGGCCAACGGGTCGTGGCGCGGCATGCCCGGGCGCGGCAGGCCGACGCGCAGCCGCGCCCGGGCA
>NZ_VRUT01000056.1:0-28234 GCF_008039465.1 Methylobacterium sp. WL120
GGGTGGGGCCACGGCCTATTGCCGGCCCGGCGCGGCCGTCGGCGCGGTGCGCGCGATCATCCGGCCGGAGACCTCGGCGCCGGCATCCGGCGCGAGCTGCCGGAAGGGGAAGACCGAGGCGGCCGAGATCAGCGCGACGGCCAGGAACGCCGGGCCGAAATCCGCGGCCGCGATCGCGCTGCGGCCGTGCCACGCGGCGGCCCCTTCCAGCGCAAGCGCGCCCAGCGTCACGCCGAGGCTCAGCGAGATCTGCTGTGCGACGCTGGCGAGGCTCGTGCCCGCGCTCATCTCGGCCTTCTCGAGGTCGGCGTAGGCGATAGCGTTGACGCAGGTGAACTGGAGCGAGCGCAGGCAGCCGCCGAGGAACAGGATGCCGAGCATCAGCCCATGCGGCGTGCTCGCGGTGTAGAGGCCGTTCACCGCGAGGAAGAACGCGGCGAACACCGCGTTGCAGACCATGACCGGTCGGAAGCCGTAGCGTCGCAGGATGCGGGGGCCGACCGTCTTCACGAACATCGCCCCGGCGGCGGCCGAGAACGTGATCAGCCCCGATTGCAGCGGATCGAGCCCGAACCCGACCTGCAGCATCAGCGGCAGCAGGAACGGGATCGCCCCGGTGCCGATGCGAAACAGGCTACCGCCGATCACCGCGATGCGGAAAGTCGGGTGGCGCATCAGGTCGAGGCGCAGGATCGGATGGGCCATCCGCCGCGAGTGCCCGAAATAAAGCGCGAGCAGCACGGCGCCGCCGCCGAGGCTCGCCCAGGTCATCCAGCCCGGCAGCAGGTGCCGGCCGGTGGAGGCGAGACCGAGCATCAGGGCGGCGAGCCCCGGCCCGAGCATCGCGAAGCCGACGAGGTCGAGCGGCGGCCGCTCGGGCTCACGGATGTCCTCGAAGTACAGCGTCGCGAGCACGATCCCGACGATTCCGATCGGGATGTTGATGAAGAAGATCCAGCGCCAGTCGAGATAGGTGGTGATCAGGCCGCCGAGCGGCGGACCCATGATCGGGCCGATCAGGGCCGGAATCGTCAGGTAGGCGAGCGCCGAGACCAGCTCGGCCTTCGGCACGCTGCGCAGGATCACCAGGCGGCCGACCGGCACCATCATCGCGCCGCCCAGGCCCTGCAGGAACCGGGCGGCGACGAAGCCGGCGAGTCCGTTGGAGACCGCGCAGGCGACCGAGCCTGCCATGAACACCGCGATCGCCGCACGGAACACGGTGCGCGAGCCGTAGCGGTCAGCCATCCAGCCGCTGATCGGGATGAAGATCGCCAAACTCACCAGATAAGCGGTGAGCGCGAGCTTCAAGGCGATCGGATCCTCGCCGAGGCTCTGCGCGATGGTGGGAAGCGCCGTGGCGATCACCGTGGAGTCGGTGTTCTCCATGAACAAGGCGGTGGCGACGACGAGGGGGACGATCTGGGATGCGCGCATCGGGCCGGAGGAAGGTTCGGGGCGCCCTGCCTCGTGGCGTCGGCGGGGCGTGCGCTGCAGCGCTTGACACGGGATGTCCGTCCGGTCGATCCGTGGCGGATCGGCCACGCTTTGTTTCTGAACATGGCTGAACGCGGCCTCGACCCTTCCGAGACGGGGGGATCGGCCTTAAGCTTTACGGTAACGATGCCGAGCTTCCGCGCGGTGCCCCGACGTTCGTCGGCGGCGCCCGGGACGCCGCGGCGAGACCCGCGAAAGTGCCAGGATGCTTCGTCCGTCGACCCTGCCCCGATCGGTGACGCGGCTCGTCGCCGCGTCTGCGGTGATGTGTGCGCTCGGCGCCTGCGGCACCGTCCTCCTCAACGACGTCGGCTCGCTCTCCCGCTACGACCGCCTCCGGGCCAGCACCGAGGCCTCGACCACGGCGCGCCTCTACGCCGACGCCGGGGCGCTCGCCCGGACCAAGACCGTCCGGATCATCCCGACGCAGTTTCCCGCCAACGTTGCGGGCGCCGTCGGCATCGGTGAGGCCGAGCGCCGGCTCGTGGCGAACAACGCCGACCGCGCGCTCTGCTACGAGCTGTCGCTGCGCTACGACGTGGTGTCGAGCCGCAACGCCGACCTGACGGTGCGCGCGCAGGTAACCCGCGTCGACCCGACCGACCTGCTCGGCGCGGGCGCCACCATCGGCACCTCCGCCGCCGTCACCGTGGCGGGGCAGGTCGGCATCGGCTTCGCCGAGGGGCTCGGGCGCATCCCGATCCCGCGCGTGCCGATCGGCCTCGGGAGCCTCACGGTCGAGGCCGAGGCGCTCGACCGCCGCCACGAGCAGCGGGCGGCGATGGTGTGGGGCGGGGCAGCGAACTCGTTCACGAGCCAGCCGCGCTACTCGCGGATCAGCGACGCCTACGACCTCGCCGGCGACTTCGGCCAGGATTTCGGCTTCTACCTCGCCACCGGCGAAGACCCGTTCAAGGCGCCGCTCACCCTGCCGACCTGGAACCGCGTCCGCGTGACCACCCTGGGCGAGGCGCCGCTGGACCCGGATTGCGAGGCGTTCGGCCGGGCGCCCGGCGTCGACGGCATCCTCACCGACTACATCGGCCTGCCGCCGGACTATTCCGACAAGGGGCCGCGCACCCGCTGACGGGCAGGGGCGTCCCGGACGCCATGCGGCGGACGCAACCGGCCCACGCGGCGTTTATCCCGCACCGCGCGGGGTTGCCGCCTTTGCGGGCACCGCACCGCATGATACTGGCCCGTGCCAACCCGCTCCATGCCGCGCTCGACCTTCGGTCGCCCCGGCAGCCCTCCAGGACCGTTGGCTCATGGCCCGTATCAGCTCCGCTTCGATCATCGAGGGCCTGACCTTCGACGACGTCCTCCTGCGCCCGGCCGCCTCCTCGGTGATGCCGACCGAGGTCAACGTCGCGACGCAGCTGACGCGCACCATCAGCCTCAACCTGCCGATCGTAGCCTCGGCCATGGACACCGTCACCGAGGCGCCGATGGCCATCGCCATGGCCCAGAACGGCGGCCTCGGCGTGATCCACCGCAACCTCGAGCCGGCCGAGCAGGCCGAGCAGGTGCGGCTGGTCAAGAAGTACGAGTCGGGCATGGTGCTGAACCCGATCACCATCCATCCCGACGAGACCCTGGCCGACGCCTTCGAGGTGATGAAGGTCAACCGCATCTCCGGCATCCCGGTGGTCGAGCGCGGCCCCAACGGCTCGCGCGGCAAGCTCGTGGGCATCCTCACCAACCGCGACGTGCGCTTCGCGACGCACCCGGCCCAGCCCGTCTCCGAGCTGATGACCCGCGACCGGCTGATCACCGTGCGCGAGGGCGTGACGCAGGACGAGGCCAAGCACCTCCTCCACCAGTTCCGGATCGAGAAGCTGCTCGTCGTCGACGACCACTTCCGCTGCATCGGCCTGATCACGGTCAAGGACATCGAGAAGCAGGTCACCTACCCAAAGGCGGTGAAGGACGAGCAGGGCCGCCTCCGGGTGGCGGCGGCCACCACCACCGGCGACCAGGGCTTCGAGCGGGCCGAGCGCCTGATCGACGCCGGCTGCGACGTGATCGTCGTCGACACCGCGCACGGCCACTCGATCAAGGTGCTCGACAGCGTGCGCCGGGTGAAGCAGCTCTCGAACGCCGTGCAGGTCATCGCCGGCAACGTCGCGACCCGCGAGGGCACGCAGGCGCTGATCGACGCAGGCGCGGACGCGGTGAAGGTCGGCATCGGGCCGGGATCGATCTGCACCACCCGCATCGTCGCCGGCGTCGGCGTCCCGCAGCTCACCGCGATCATGGAGGCGGTCGAGGCCGCCCACGACGCCGGCATCCCGGTGATCGCCGACGGCGGCATCAAGTATTCCGGCGACCTCGCCAAGGCGATCGCCGCCGGCGCCTCGGTGGCGATGCTCGGCTCGCTGCTGGCCGGTACGGACGAGGCACCCGGCGAGGTGTTCCTGTACCAGGGTCGCTCCTACAAGAGCTACCGCGGCATGGGCTCGGTCGGCGCGATGGCCCGCGGCTCGGCCGACCGCTATTTCCAGGCCGAGGTCAACGACACCCACAAGCTCGTGCCCGAGGGCATCGAGGGGCAGGTGCCGTACAAGGGCCCGGTGGCGGCGGTCTTGCACCAGCTCGCCGGCGGCCTGCGCGCCGCGATGGGCTATGTCGGCGCCCCGACCGTGCCGGACTTCCAGGAGCGGGCGCAGTTCATCCGCATCACCAATGCGGGTCTGCGCGAAAGCCACGTCCACGACGTGACGATCACGCGCGAGAGCCCGAATTACCCCTCGCGGACCTAAGGCTTGGCTGAAACCGGCCGTCCCTTGTTCTTCTCGCCGACCCTTGTGCGATCTCACCGGCAGCGAGGCACGAAGGTGGGATCGTGGGCGACCTGAATCTGACGATTGTCGATCAGATGCTGATGGCGCTATTGCTCGAGCGAGCGGCCGAAGATGGGCGCGTGCCCGAGGAGATCGCCAAGGACGCCCTCTTCCGCGGCCTGATGTGGACGCCGGCAGAGCGCCTCGCACACGCCGATCGCATCCGAGCCGCCTCTCGGGACCCCGCCGACGGCGATCGGCTCGAAGACAGCACGCTGATGATCTGGCGGTTGCGTGACGGAACGTGATCCTCGTCGTTGACGCGAGCGTCATCGTGAAATGGTACATCCGGGAGGAAGGGTCGGACGGCGCCCGTCGCCTTCTGTCCGGACCGGACTTGCTCGTCACACTGACCCATGCGGCCGCCGAGATCGGGCATGTCCTCACGCGCCATGTGCGTGCCGGGGCGCTGCCTCGGGACAAGACGGCCGCGGCGCTCGCAGGTCTGTCCCGCACGGCGTCCACACTCCCGCTCGGCGTCCTCCATGCCGAAGCGATCGCGGTGGCGGTCGATGCGGGGACCTCGTTCTACGACGCACTCTACGTCGCGGCGGCGGCCGGCTGGAACACGCGCGTCGTCACGGCCGACCTGCATCTCGTCCGCACGATGTCGGGCACACCGTGGGCCGCCCCGGGTCGTCGGCCTCACGGATTGGTCGGCTGAACCTCGGGGTCCATGAGGGCTGAACGCGCGGATCGACGGTGTGTGATCCGAGACGGCCGTTGCGCCGCGCGTTCGGCGCACGCATGGGATCGTCAGGTGAACGCTGCTCGGGAGAAGACGTGATGCGGGTGCTGGTGGTCGGGGCCGGGGCGACCGGTGGCTATTACGGGGCGCGGCTCGCCGAGGCCGGGCGCGACGTGACGTTCCTGGTCCGGCCGGCGCGGGCGAAGAAGCTCGCCGCGAACGGGCTCGTCGTGACGAGCAAGCTCGGCGACCTGCACCTCGGCGCGCCGCGGACGGTGACGGCGGACGCGCTGGCCGAGGCCGGCGGCTTCGATCTCGTGCTGCTCTCGTGCAAGGCCTACGACCTCGACAGCGCCCTCGACGACATCGCCCCCGCGGTGGGGGAGGGCACCGCCATCCTGCCGGTCCTCAATGGGCTGGCCCATCTCGACGCGCTCGACGCGCGCTTCGGCGCACACCGCGTCCTCGGCGGTTCCTGCGCCATCGCGGCGACGCTGGGGCCGGACGGCGAGATCCGCCACATGAGCGACTTCTGCACCCTGACCTACGGCGAGCGCGACGGCACCCGCTCCGAGCGCTGCGCCGCCATCGAGGCGCTGATGCAGGGCGCGACGTTCCAGCCGCGCCTGTCGGACAGGATCGTGCTGGAGATGTGGGAGAAGTGGGTGTTCCTCGCCACGCTCGCCGGCGCGACCACGCTGATGCGGGGCGCGATCGGCGACGTCGTCGCGGCCGCGGGTGGCCGGGACTTCATCGCCAGCCTGCACGACGAATGCCTCGCCATCGCCGGCGCGAACGGGTTCGCGCCGCGCGAGAAGGTGGCGACCCAGGCCCGCGCCATGCTGACCGCGGATGGATCGCCGCTGACCGCCTCGATGCTCCGCGACATCGAGGGCGGGGGCCGGATCGAGGCCGACCACGTCGTCGGCGACCTGATCGCCCGCGGGCGCGCGACGGAGCGCAAGCTTCCGAACCTCGAGCGCGTGTTCACCGGCTTGAAGACCTACGAACATCGCCGCGCCCGCGAAACGAGCCAGCCGCGCGTCTAGGCGGCAAGGCGGGGAGACGCGCGAGGATACAGTGCGACTGTGCAGGCCGCAGCGGCTCGACTTGGCAGACGTGGGCGCTGGCCCGCCTCGGTGACGAGGCGGGCGTTGAGGGTCGTGCCGACAGCCACCCTCTGGCGGAACGATGAACGCCATGCCCGCGACCTGTCCGTCACACCAATTCCTGTATCGGAAGGAATATCGCACGCCGCGGTGGGTCGGATTTTATGCTACCATAGTCGGAACGGAACGAAGGCGACCGACCATGCAGCCCGCTGAGAAGATCAGCATCACCATGACGCCGGAGCACCTCCGCGCCGTGCGCGAGAGCGTCGCGGCCGGCGAGTACGCGTCCACCAGCGAAGTCCTCCGCGATGCCGTACGTCTCTGGCAGCGACAGCGCCTTGAGGATGCGGAACGGCTGAACGTGATCCGCGCCCGCGTTCGTCGGTCTCTCGACGACCCGCGTCCGGACCTAACCGGCGAGGACGTGCAGGCAAACCTGGACGCGATGTTCGCTGAGGCCGAAAAAGACGCCTCCCGTGCGTAGGCTGCCGGTCAGCTACCGCGCGGAAGCCTTGGACGATCTGCGTGACATCTTCCGCATGATCCTGCTCGCGAGCCGGAGCGTGCCCACCGCCAGAGGCTTCGTGCAGCGAATCAAGGACCGATGCGAACGCATCGGTGATGCTCCCCATGGCGGCCGTCCCCGCGACGACCTGGAAACCGGCCTGCGGACGGTCCCGTTCGAGCATACGGCCGTGATCGCTTACCGTGCCGAGCCTACCAGCGTGCGGATCACCAACGTGTTCTACGGCGGTCGAGACTTCGAGGCACTATATCGCGGCGCGTCGTCGGAAGACGAGGCCTGAGTGCTATGCGTCGGGCGGTCTTCACGCGCGGCGACATCCGCATCGCGTGAAGACGCAGACGACCGATCAGTAGCGCGGGCCGGGCGGCGGGGGCGGGTTGCCGTATTCGAGCTGCGTCTTCGCATCGAGCGGGCGGCGCGGCGGCGGCGTCAAGTCAGGTGCGGCCGGCGCGGTGGAGCAGGCGGCGACCGCCAGCATCAGGATGCCGGCGAGGGTGAGGTGGATCACGGGCGACATGGGTTCATCCGGCCTTCGCGACGCAGGGACGCGTCGCAGCCTGCGAGGCTGGACGCCGATCGCGCCGGAAGCTCGGCCGTATCGTGTCCGCCGCGCGGGCTAAGCGTGGCCGTATCGTGGCGTCGCCGATTTCCTTCGACAGGCGGTGGGCGCCGGGTCTATCGCGCTCGCGACACCTGCTGATCCGCAAGAGGAGACCGTCCTGACTCCAGCCGCCCGCTGCGCCGCCGCCATCGAGGTGCTCGCCGACATCGCCGGCCGCCGACGGCCGGCCGCCGACGCCCTAAAGGATTGGGGCCTCAACCACCGCTTCGCCGGATCGGGCGACCGCGGCGGCATCGCCAGCCTCGTCTACGACGCCCTCCGGCGACGGTCCTCGGCCGCCTGGATCATGGGCGACGACAGCCCGCGCGCGGTGCTGCTCGGATCGCTCCGCCTGCAGCAGGGCCTCGCCGCACCCTCGATCGCGGCGCTGTTCAACGGCGAGGGCTTCGCGCCGGAAAAACTCGCCGAGAACGAGGGCCGGCGCCTGTCGGAGGGCAACCTCGCCGACGCGCCGCCGCACGTCGCGGGCGACGTGCCGGAATGGGTGCTGCCGCAGCTCGAGGCGATCCTCGGCGACGAACTCCTGCCCGAGCTGAAGGCGCTCGCCCGGCGCGCGCCCCTCGACATCCGCGTCAACGCCTTGAAGGGCGACCGCGAGGCGGCGATGCCGGGCCTCGCCCACCACGGCGCCGCGCCGACGCCGCATGCGCCCATGGGCCTGCGCGTGCCGATCGGCGCAGACGGGCGCGGGCCGGCCCTGCATGTCGAGCCGGAGTTCCTGGACGGCTGGTACGAGATCCAGGACGAGGGCTCGCAGCTCGCGGCGATGCTGACCGGCGCCCGCAAGGGTGAGACGGTCGTGGACCTTTGCGCAGGCGGCGGCGGCAAGACCCTGGCGCTGGCCGCGCTCACCGGCAACGGCGGCCGCCTCGTCGCCACCGACGACGACCCGCGCCGCCTCGCGCCGATCCACGAGCGCCTGCGCCGGTCCGGCGCGAACGCCGAAGTGCTCACGCCCCGCGGCGGCCGGATGCGCGCGGACGTGCTCGGCGACTTCGACGGGCACGTCGACCGCGTGCTGGTGGACGCCCCCTGCACCGGCACCGGCACGTGGCGCCGAAACCCTGACGCGAAGTGGCGCCTGCGGCCCGGCAGCCTCGCCGCCCGGGTCGCCGAGCAGGCGACGGTGCTCGACCGCGCCGGGAGCCTCGTGCGCCCCGGCGGCCGCATCACCTACGTCACCTGCTCGCTGCTGCCGGCGGAGAACGACGACGCCGTGGCGGGCTTCCTCGCACGCGGCGGCGGCGCGTTCGCGGTGGTGCCTGCGCGCGAGGTGGCGGACGCGCACGCTCCCGGCCTCGCCGAGGCGCTTCGCTTCACTGCGCACGGGCTGCAGATGAGCCCGGCGCGCACCGGCACGGACGGGTTCTACGTCGCCACCCTGACCCGGGCCGGCTGAGGGCCGCAACCGCTCCGTCCAGCCGGCGTTGTCCGAGCGATCCCGAAGACGCTGCCTCTCAAGACGCCGCCTCGAAGACACCGCAGGAGACCGATGGGCCTGGATCGGAGAACGCTCCTGGCGGCGACCGCGGCCGCGATGGCCGGGCAGGGCGCGGCGCGGGCACAGGGGGCGGTCAAACCGCCGGGCGAGCTGGTCCCCGCCCTGCCGCGGACGGCGCCGGGCGCGCAGCTTCAGGTCATCGACCTCTGGCCGGGCGACCCGCCGGGCGGCGGCGAGGGTCCCGATCCGAACGGCTACCGCTTCGACGAGACGGCGCGCGGCGTCATCACCAAGGTCGAGCGCCCGTGCCTTCTGGTGATCCGCCCCGACAAGCCGAACGGGTCGGCGATGATCGTGGCGGCCGGCGGCGGCTACCGGTTCATCGACATCGGCAACGAAGGCGTGCCGGTGGGCCAGATGCTGACGGCCGTCGGCGTGACGGTCTTCCTGCTGATCTACCGGCTGCCCGGCGAGGGCTGGGACAACGGCCCCGACGCCCCGCGGCAGGACGCGCAGCGCGCCGTGCGCCTGGTCCGCGCGCAATCGACGGAGCTCGGCATCGATCCGGCCCGCGTCGGCGTGCTAGGCTTCTCGGCTGGCGGCCACCTGATGGGTGAGACCGCGGTCGGCAACCAGAACCTCTATCCGCCGGTGGATGCGCACGACGCCCTGCCGTACCGGCCCGCGCTCGCCGGGCTGCTCTATCCCGTCATCACGATGAAGGCGCCGTTCGACGGCACCTCGACCCGGCGCGTGCTCGTCGGCGACGAGGTCACCGAGGTCGAGATGCGGACCTACTCGGTCGACGTGCAGGTCCGCGCCGACACGCCGCCGATGTTCATGGCGCAGGCGATGGACGATCCGATCGCGGTCTGCGACCACGTGCTCCTGATGTTCGCCGCGCTGCGCAAGGCGAAGATCCCGGCCGAGATGCACCTGTTCGAGCGCGGCGGCCACGGCTTTGGCCTCGGGCCGCCCGGAACGCCGGTGGCGGCGTGGCCCGGCCTGTTCCTCGCCTGGCTCCACGTCCGCGGGTTCCTCGCCGCCTGATACGATTTCGGGTCGATTGGCTCGATGAGCACCGTGCCCGTTTTCTCGGACGGGTGAAGCGTCAGCGGAACCCGATCTGGAACTCAGCGGAAGACGTCGCGAAGCGTCGAAACCTTGCGCCGCTCGGATCGAGCCGCTGACGCGGCCCTTGATGATGCTGGGTCCCGGATCACCGTCTGTTGGCGCTCCAGGCGTCCGGGAAAACGTCGCGCAGGCGAAGTCGTCGGTCGGAAAACGTATGTGGGCGCGCCGCCATGGTTCGGGATATGCCGTGACGCATCGGGTCCGGCGCCCATGCGCGCCGTGAACAGGCTGGCGCGGCCCGCATGCGGCGCCCGCGTTGCACGGCGCAATCGCCTCGTCTAACGCGAGGGGTATGAACACCGACCACGACAAGATCCTGATCGTCGACTTCGGCTCGCAGGTAACCCAGCTCATCGCCCGGCGCGTCCGGGAGGAGGGGGTCTATTGCGAGATCGTGCCGTTCACGAAGGCGGCCGAGGCCTTCGCCGAGACGCGGCCGAAGGGCGTGATCCTCTCGGGCGGCCCCGAATCGGTGACGAGCGACGCCTCGCCGCGCACGCCCCAGGTGGTGTTCGATTCGGGCGTTCCGGTCTTCGGGATCTGCTACGGCCAGCAGACGATGGCGGCGCAGCTCGGCGGCGAGGTCGAGGGCGGCCACCACGCCGAGTTCGGCCGGGCCGAGATCGAGATCCTGTCCGATTGCCCGCTGTTCAAGGGCGTCTGGCACGTCGGCGAGCATTACCCGGTCTGGATGAGCCACGGCGACCGGGTCACCAAGTTGCCCGACGGCTTCACCACCGTGGCGATCTCGAAGAACGCGCCCTTCGCCGCGGTCGCCGACGAGGCGCGCAACTACTACGCGGTCCAGTTCCACCCCGAGGTGGCGCACACCCCGCACGGCGCCCTGTTGATCCGCAACTTCGTGCGCGACATCGCCGGCTGCTCGGGCGACTGGACCATGGGCGCCTACCGCGCCGAGGCGATCGCCAAGATCCGCGAGCAGGTCGGCTCCGAGAAGGTGATCTGCGGCCTCTCGGGCGGCGTCGATTCGTCGGTCGCGGCGGTACTGCTGCACGAGGCGATCGGCGACCAGCTCACCTGCGTCTTCGTCGATCACGGCCTGCTGCGCATGGGCGAGGCCGAAGAGGTCGTACGGCTGTTCCGCGACCACTACAACATCCCCCTCGTCCACGTGGAGGCGCAGGACCTGTTCCTCGACGCGCTGACCGGCGTCAGCGACCCCGAGGAGAAGCGCAAGACCATCGGCCGGCTGTTCATCGACGTGTTCGACGCGGAATCGAAGAAGATCGGCGGCGCGGCCTTCCTGGCTCAGGGCACGCTCTATCCGGACGTGATCGAGAGCGTGTCGTTCTCGGGCGGTCCGTCCGTGACGATCAAGAGCCACCACAACGTCGGCGGCCTGCCCGCGCGCATGAACATGAAGCTCGTCGAGCCCCTGCGCGAGCTGTTCAAGGACGAGGTGCGGGTGCTCGGGCGCGAGCTCGGCCTGCCCGACGCCTTCGTCGACCGCCACCCGTTCCCCGGCCCGGGACTCGCGATCCGCTGCCCCGGCACGATCACCCCGGAAAAGCTGGAGGCCCTGCGCAAGGCCGACGCGATCTACCTCGACGAGATCCGGAAGGCCGGCCTCTACGACACGATCTGGCAGGCCTTCGCGGTGATCCTGCCGGTGAAGACCGTCGGCGTGATGGGCGACGGGCGCACCTACGACCACGTCTGCGCGCTGCGCGCCGTCACCTCCGTCGACGGCATGACCGCCGACTTCTACCCGTTCGACATGGCCTTCCTCGGCCGGGTCGCGACGCGGATCATCAACGAGGTGAAGGGCATCAACCGCGTCACCTACGACATCACCTCGAAGCCCCCCGGCACGATCGAGTGGGAGTGATCCCGGCTGCGTTCGACCAGCCCGGATTTACTGCACACGCAGGCCCCTCAGGCGGTGCCGACGCCATGCCGACCGCCTGAAACATGTGGCTTGAGGGACGGTTAAGCCCCTTTCGCTAAGCTCTGCGCCTTACCGAGCTCGGGCCAGGGAACGCGAACGATGACAGCCGGCAGGGCCGATCCGATCGGCGTCGACGCGCCGGGGGCCGCCGCGCCGGTCGGCCGCGACCTCGCCCAGACGCTGGTCTTCGCCGGCACCCTGCTGCTCGCCGCCTTCCTGCTGTTTGCCCTGCAGCCGATCTTCACCAAGCGCGTCCTGCCGGTGCTCGGCGGCACGCCGGCGGTGTGGTCCGTGGCGACCGTGGTGTTCCAGGGTCTGCTGCTGGCCGGCTATGCCTACGCCCACGCGATGACGCGCTGGCTGTCCTTGCGCGCCTCGGTCGTCGTGCACGGCCTCGTGCTGCTCGCCGGCTCGACGTTCCTGCCGATCGCGGTCGCGACCGAGGCCGGCGCGGTGCAGGGCGGCGACGAGGCGCTTTGGCTCGTCGGCCTGTTCCTCGCGTCGGTCGGCGCGCCGTTCTTCGCCCTTTCGGCGAGCGCGCCGCTGCTGCAGGCCTGGTACGCCCGCTCCGGCAACCCCCGGGCGCAGGACCCGTACTTCCTCTACCGCGCCTCCAACCTCGGCTCGTTCGCAGCGTTGATCGCCTACCCGCTGGCGATCGAGCCGGTCTTCGGGCTCGCCGAGCAGACCCGGCTGTGGTCGGCCGGCTATGCGCTCGCCGCCGGCGCGGTCGCAGCCTGCGCGCTCACCGTCCTCGGTGGCGCGCACAGTCGCGGCCCGGTCGCAGTGACGCCCGAGGTGGCTTGCGCCGCCCCGAGCCTGGCGCGCCGCCTCGCCTGGGTCGGCCTTTCGGCCGTGCCGTCCGGCCTGCTCGTCGCCGTCACCGCCCACATCACCACCGACGTCGCCGCGATCCCGTTGATGTGGGTGCTGCCGCTGGCGCTCTACCTCCTCACCTTCGTCATCACCTTCCGCCCGCTCGCGACCTGGCCCGAGCGTCCCCTCGCGGCGGTGCAGGTGGCGGGGACCGCCGTCGTCCTTGGCGCGGCCATCATCGGGCGTCTGCCCTTCGCCGCCGACCTGCCGCTCAGCCTCGGCCTCTGCTTCGTCGCGGGCCTCGTCGCCCACCGGGCGGTCTACCGCCTGCGGCCGGCCCCGAGCCGGCTGACCGAGTTCTATCTCTGCACCTCGCTCGGCGGCATGCTCGGAGGCCTGTTCGCCGCGCTGATCGCGCCGAGGCTGTTCTCGGCGGTGGCCGAATATCCGATCCTGCTGGTGGCGGCGCTCGCCTGCCGGCCCGGCGCCCTGGTCGCCCCGCGGTTCGCCGCCGGGGCGGCCCTGCGGCGGCTTTCCGTGTCGCTGGCCGGCGTGCTGGCCGGCGCGACCGGCCTCGCCCTCCTCGCGCGGTTCGCGTCCGAGGCGGCGCCTTCCGTGGCCGCCGCGATCATGATGACGATCCTGCTGCTGAGCTGGCGCGCGCCGCGGGCGGCGTTCGGCCGTGCCGCCCTGTTCTGTGCGCTGGTGCTGGCGATGCCGCTCCTGTCGGCACAGGACGTGGAGAACCGGCGGAGCTTCTTCGGCGTCCACCGCATCGAGACCGACCCGCAGGGGCGCTTCCGCCTCCTCGCGCACGGGACGACCCTGCACGGGGCGATGCGCATCCGCGAGGACGACGGCCGCCCGGCCCTTGGACGCCCGGAGCCGACGACCTACTACGCTACCGGCCATGCGATCGCCGACGTGCTCGAAGTCGCCCGCAACGCCTACGGGCCGCTGCCGCGCGTGTCGGTGGTCGGGCTCGGCGCGAGCAGCCTCGCCTGCCAGGCACGCCCGGGCGAAGCCTGGACCTTCTACGAGATCGACCCGGAGGTCGTCCGGATCGCCAGTGACCCGACCCGGTTCCGCTTCCTCTCAGCCTGCGCGCCCACGGCCCGCATCGTTCAGGGCGACGCCCGCCTGACGCTCGCCCGCGCAACGGAGCCGACGCGCGTCCTCATCGTCGACGCGTTCTCCTCCGA
This sequence comes from Methylobacterium sp. WL120, assembly GCF_008039465.1. Taxonomy (NCBI): domain Bacteria; kingdom Pseudomonadati; phylum Pseudomonadota; class Alphaproteobacteria; order Hyphomicrobiales; family Methylobacteriaceae; genus Methylobacterium; species Methylobacterium sp. WL120. The sequence goes on from NZ_VRUT01000056.1 coordinate 13,791, forward strand.
CGCGATCCCGATGCACCTGCTGACGGGCGAAGCGCTGGCCCTCTACCGCGACCGCCTCGACGCGCAGGGCGTGCTGGCGCTCCACGTCTCGAACCAGCATTTCGACCTGCGGCCGGCGCTGGCCCGAGCCGCGGCGGAGCAGGGCCTGACGCTGCTTCAGCGCATCGACGCGATCGACGAGCCGATCGAGCGCCGCTACCGCATGCGCGCGATGGTGGTGATCGCGACCCGCGATCCGGTCATTACGCGCGAGGCCGAGCGCCTCGGCTGGACGCGGGTCGCGCCCGACCTGACGCGCCGCCCGTGGACCGACGACTACGCCAACGTGCTGGAAGCCTTCCTCGACCTGATGCGCCTTCGCCTCGGGGGCGGTCTCGCCGCCGGGCACTGAGAACGTCCGGCACTCGGCCCACGCGCGAATTCGACCTCGCTGACAGCGCGGTCTTCGCCACCATGAAGCCGACCGCACTTACAGCGCGGTCTTGGGCATCATGAAGCCGACCGCACTCACAGCGCGGTCTTGGGCATCAGCATGTGCACGCCCTTGTTGCCGTCGACCGTCTGCGTGATGCGCAGGTTTCCGGTGAGCGAGCACAGCATGTAGGCCTGGTTGCGGGTGAGCCCGGTGCGGGCGCAGACGTGGCGCACCATCTCGCGCACCGCCTGCCGCATCGCCTCGTCGAGGCTTTCGTGCAGGCCGATCGACATCAGGTCGGTGGGCGTCTCGGCGAACGGCCATTCGTAGCCGAGGTCCTTGCGCACGGTGAGGCGGAAGGTGCCGGTGAGCCCGGTCTCCAGTGCCGTGATGCAGACCTCGCCGTCGCCCTGCACGCCGTGGCCGTCCCCGGCGTAGAACCCGGCGCCGGCGTTGTAGACCGGCAGGTAGAGGGTCGCGCCGACCTTCAGCTCCTTGTTGTCCATGTTGCCGCCGAAGCCGCGCGGCACCGCCGTGCCGACGCGGCCCCAGGCGGCGGGCGGCGCCGTGCCGAGGATGCCGAAAAACGGATCGAGCGGCAGCTCGGTGCCCCAGGGCAGCACGCAGACGCCCCGCGCCACGTCGATGTCCGGGTGGATGGTCTCGTACTCGGTGAACTCGTCGGGCAGCGTCCCCAGCAGCGGCAGAATCGAGACGGAGCCCCAATCCTGACGGAACGCCAGGTCGAGGATCTCCACCTGCAGCACGTCGCCGGGCTCGGCGCCGCGGACGTGGACCGGGCCGGTGACGAAGTGCGGGCCGGGGCCGGGCACGCATTGATCGAGCACCGCCAAGTGCTCGGCCGAGACCCGCGCGGGGTCGGGATGCAGCGTCGCCCGCGCACCTGCGGGAAAGGAATGCAGCGTGACCGTGTCGCCCGACTCGATCTCCAGCACCGGCGGTAGCGCGGCGTCGAAGTAGCCGAGCACCATCGTGTCGGGGGTAGCCGGTATCTGGTGATGCGTCGGCATGCGCGCTCCTGGGTTGGGTTCGCCGGGTCCTGCCGACGAATTCGGTCCGCGCGTCGCGCGCTCCGCCTGCCGACGCCTTGTGGGACGACACCGATGCAATCGCCGAACCAGCGGGCGCCCTCGCCAGGCCGCCGCAGGGAGAGGGCGGCGGCGCGAGCGGATCAGCCTCTGACGCCCGCGGCGGCTCACTCTCGCGTCATCGCGCGGATTGCGGGACCGGCAGCACCGCCATCAGGCCGCCCTCGTCGACGAGGGCGGCGACGATCGTCTCCGGGCCGCAGGCCTCGGCGGGAATGCGGGTGCGGAACCCGATGCGCCGCGTGCCCATCCCCTCGAAGCCCGGCTGCGCGCCAAGGTCCCGGCGGAGGCGCCGCGGCTTGTCCAGGGCGACGAGGCGTCCTCCGCAGAACAGGGCCAGTTGCAGGCCGCGGCTCGGGCGGCCCGAATCGAAGGCGTAAGCCGTGATCAGGAACTCCATCTGCGACAGGCGCTCGACCGACTCGACGGCCCCGCGCAGGGCGGAGGGCAAGGCGAGACCGCGCTCGGTGATCGCCAGCTCGGCCTGCCTCGGCGCGGTCCAGGCGCCGGCGGGCAGAACGCCGACCGCGGTGCGCGCGCGGCTCTCGGCGAGGGCGTCGCGCGCCGTCTCCACGCTGCCCCAGAGGGCGCAGCCAAGGAACACGACGAGGAAGGTGGCCACCACCCGCTTCAGGGCGGCAGACGTGAGGGCATCGATCCGCCGGCGGAGGCGCCGGTACACCGCGACGTCGAGGGGGCCGAGGAGGGCGGCGACCAGCAGGGCGAGGGCGAGGGCGATGCCGGCGTAAGCCGCGCCCGGCCAGTCCGTTGGGCAGGCCCAGCTCGCCAGCATCAGCACCGGCGGATGCGCGAGGTAGAGCACGTAGCTCCAATCCCCCAGCGCGATCACCGCCCGCGCCGCCGGGCGATCCCGGGGGAGGGCGGGCGCGGTGACGGCGGCGCCCACGATCAGGATTGCGGCGACGCCGCCGATCCAGCGCGCGGCGGCGGTGTCGACGAAGGCGCAAAGCACCACCAAGGGCAGGGCCAGCAGCGCGGTCGCCGGACGCACCCACCCCGCCGCGATCAGGCGCGGCAGCAGCAGGCCCCCCGCGAAGGGCGCGCAGGCCGCCGTGACCGGCACGAGGTAGAGCGGCGGCGGCATCAGGCTGCGGCTGTCGGGGGGCAGTAGCGGGAAGGCGACGGCCAGCAGGACGAGCCAGCCGGCGGCGACGGGAACGAGGCGGCGCGCCCACCCGGCCGCTGCGAGCAGGAACAATCCGACGTAGAAGGACAGCTCCAGGGCGAGCGTCCACTCCACGTTGAGCGGCGAGCCGCGCACGCCGCCCGGCGCAAGCGACAGGGCCAGCACCGACACGCCGCCGAAGGGCAGGCCAAAAGTCGCGAAGACGCCGGCGAACAGGGACACGACCGCGAAATAGGTCGGGAAGATGCGCCCGACCCGATGCGCCAGGAACACGAGCGGCGCGTCGCGGGTGACGAGCCGGGCCATCAGGAATCCGGACAGGGCGAAGAAGATCGCCACGCCCCAGACGCCCATCAGGTGGTCCAGGGCCGCGAACGGCCGCCCGGCCCCGCGCAGGGCCTGCCCGTACACCGCGACGTGGTGCACGAGGACGAGGCAAGCCGCGAACGCCCGCAAAATTTGCAGGTTCGCGATCTCCCCACCCGGACGCACGATCCCGGTGACCGCGGGCCCCGCCTGCATCGGCACGGCGGGCGGTGTCGGCGCGATTGCGGCGGCAAAATCTCGGCGGGGGCGGTCAAGCATCGCTGCGGCTTCGAACGGTGTCCTGAGCCCCGCACATATCAGCGCCGACCTCCTTGGAAACAACAAGAAACATGGCCGACCGGACGGCGAAGTCCACCGTATCGGCCGCGCGTCGCTCGCCAAGTTCGAGCCATGGGGTCGACAGCATGGCGGATCTCGCCGACCTCGACCTACGTCCGGTGCGTAAGGCGCTGACGGTTGTGGGCGAGCCCAACATCCACGAGCTGCGCGGTCTGTCCTGCCTGCCGCCCGGCGCGCTCCCGGCCCAGCGTAAGGGCTGCGCGGTGACCCGCTCGTTCTCGATTCCGATCGAGGATCGCGCCACGCTCGAGCAGGCGGTGTCGGCGCACGCGACGCGGCTCGGCGTGGCGAAGACCTGGCGCGAGTCCGGCGCCCGACCGTGGCGGTTCGGCAAGCCCGGGATCGTCACCACCGACCTGATGCTGCTCGACGCCAGCCCGCGCGCTCTGATCGGCCAGCTCGACCGCGAGCGCTCCGGCCTGCTGATGGCAGCGGTCGACGCCTGCAACGCCCGCTTCGGCCGCGGCAGCGTCGTTCCAGCCCACGTCGGCCTCGTCGAGAAGTGGACGTGGAGCACGAAGTTCGAGATGCGGACGCCGCGCTACACGACGCAGGTCAGCGAGCTGCCGATCGCGGTGGCGGGCTGATGGAGCGCCTGTGCGACCTGCGCGGGCGCCGCCTCGTCGTAGAGTGCCCGCCGTGCAAGCGGCGCGGAACCTACAACCTAGCGCGGTCCCGACAGCGGTTCGGCGAGCATGCCGACCTCTCCGACGTGTACCCGCGGCTGACGCAGGCGTAGCGCTACCAGAAGCCAGTCGGATCGCGCGAGCCCAACCAGTTCGGTCAGACTTGCCGCGCCGCGATCGGCGTCGAGGGTGGCGACGGGCGCAGGAGCTTGCCCTCGCGGACCTAACCGGTACGCAAGGGCTGCTGCTGGATCAAAAACGACCTGCGCGATACGATCGAGGGAATCAGAAGTTCTTCTTCCACCCACGGGCGGAGGGATTGCCGCGGCGCATGTGCTTCATACGGTGCATACGGTGATGCATGCGGACAGCTTCAACGTTTGAAGCGGCAGATCCTCCCACAGTAAGCGCTGACGTCAGACGCACGGCAGACGCGGTTCCGGCTAGACCGAGAGCTGACCCGACGACGAAGATCGAAGCAAGGCCGATGGTCTTGAGCATGGTGGTCTCTTGATCGTGCGGCACCGCATCATGCTCGCTGATCGTCAGACCTTTGATTGAGGTCTGCCGTTCCCCCCAGCTCAGTCGTGGACTGCGAGACTTGGCGTCAGTCACCTGATCAGGTCATCGTGCCGCGATGTGCAATCACACCACCTGCATCGTGCGCAGTTCGGCGGTCAGATTGTCCAACGTTGGCTGCTGCGTGAGGGACTTGCCACTCCCGTCGCGCCAGACGCCGACTTCGGCGTGCCGCCTTCGCACGTCACCGATGTAGTGGCACCTGCCAATGCGCGCGGGCCGCGGGTCGAGGTCTTCGATCCTCGCGATGGCACTGTGATAATGCGGTTCCAGTAGGGACCGCGCCTTCAAGCTCCGTCCCGCTTCGCGCCTCGCGCAACGACCTTGAGAGCGCCGTCGCGCAAAGGCCGTTGCAGTTTGGCGGCTTCCGGCCATTCCGCCGACAACCACGTCTCGTGTTCGTCGGCAGTGGTGAGGATCGCCGGCATCGCCTTCGGATGGATCTCGCCGACCTCGGCGTTCGGCTCCGTCGTCAGGAAGGCATACAGGTCGTCCACGGTTTCGCCGTCCTTGACCTTGCGGACGGATTTCCACCCGTCGAGCAGGATGCCCGCGAAACACGCCAGCGGGCGGTCGTCTCCGAGCGCGAACCAGATATCGCCGCCGGCCTTCGCGTTGAACTCGCTGAAGGAGGTCAGGGGCACGAGGCAGCGATGATGAGGTTTCAACCACCGCCGCCAGTGCGGCGACCGGGTGTTGCGGACATTGGTGACGCCTGCATCGACCTTCTTGCCCTTCAGTGCGAACTCCGGCGACGGCATGCCCCAGCGCATCATCGCCAGCGTGCGTTCTCCTTCCCGCATCCGCACGACCGGTGCCATCGTGTTCGGAAAGATGCCCGGCAGCGGCGGCAGGTTGCCGGCCTCGTCGCGCTGAACGCCGAAGGCTTTCCGGATCGCGTCCTGACCCTTGTTGAGGCTGTAGAGGTTGCACATGCCGGCACCGTGCGACGGTCAGGTCCGCGAGGGCAAGCCCCTCCATCCGGCCCCGCTACTGACACAGCACACGGCACGGATGCCGCAGCTGAGAAGCGCGGTACGTCTCACCACGCGCGCATGCCTGTCAAAGAGTCCTATCCCGCGCTCTTGAAGCGGCCACTCGCGCATCGCCGGTTCACGATGCATGCCCGCTGATCTCACTCTGAATTGCCCATGCCCAGGAGGGGATGAGAAATCCGTTCCCCGGCATCAAGATGGCATGGTTGGTGCAATGCATTCAAAACACAAGTTGCCCCCGATCTCGCGGCGGCACATCATTCGCGCCCCGGCCCCGGGCCGCCCGTGACGGAAAGTCTCGATGTTGCGTCTGTCGGCTGCCTGCCTGATCGCGGGTGTTCTCCTGTCCACGCCGCTCTCCGCCCAGACCCTGCGTTATGGCATGATGGAGGACCCGGACGCGCTCGACCCGACGCTGGCCCGCACCTTCGCCAGCCGAATGGTCTTCACCGCGCTCTGCGACAAGCTCGTCGACATCGGCACTGACCTGAAGCCGGTGCCGCAGCTCGCGACCGCGTGGGAGCTCTCGTCCGACGAGAAGACGCTCACGATGCATCTGCGGCCGGGCGTGAAATTCCACGACGGCGAGCCTTTGAATGCGGCGGCCGCCAAGTTCTCGATCGAACGCCATCTCAAGATGCCGGGCTCGCAGCGCCGCAGCGAGATCGCGCCGATCGACGCCGTCGAGGTCGTCGACGACCTGACCTTCAAGATCGTCCTCAAGGCGCCGTTCGCCCCGCTCATGGCGCAGTTCACCGACCGCGCCGGGATGATGGTCTCGCCGAAGGCCGCCGAGCGGCTCGGCGACAAGTTCTCGACCGCCCCGGTCTGCGCCGGCCCCTTCAAGTTCGTCGAGCGGGTGCCGCAGGACCGGATCGTGGTCGAGCGTTTCCCGGATTACTGGAACAAGGACCAGATCCACATCCAACGGATCGAGTTCCGCCCGATCCCCGATGCCACGGTACGCCTGACGAACCTGCGCGCCGGCCAGCTCGACCTGCTGGAGCGCCTGGCGCCGACCGACGTCCCTCAGGTGACCCGCGATGCCAAGCTGAAGCTCGGCTCGGTCTACGAGCTCGGCTTCCAATCGTTGCTGCTCAACCCCGCGAAGGCCGGCTCGCCGCTCGGCGACCCGCGCGTGCGGCAGGCGCTCGAGCTGTCTATCGACCGCAACGCGCTGAACCAGGTGGTGTTCAACGGCGAGTTCCTGGCCGGCAACCAGTGGGTCTCGCCCAAGCATCCGAACTACGTCAAGGAATACCCGGTGCCGAAGCGCGACGTCGCCAAGGCGAAGGCCCTGCTCGCCGAGGCCGGCCAGCCCAAGCCGCAGATCACGCTCTCGGTCTATGCCAACAGCGAGGCGCCGCAGGTCGGGCAGGTGATCCAGGCCATGGCCAAGGAGGCCGGCTTCGACATCAAGATCCAGGCGGCCGACTTCACCACACTGCTCGACATGGCCGACAAGGGTAACTTCGAGGCCTACCTCTATTCCTGGAGCGGCCGACCGGACCCGGACGGCAACACCTTCAGCTTCCTCGGGTGCAAGACGCCGCTGAACTACACGCGCTATTGCAACGCCGACGCCGACGCGGCGCTCCAGGCCGAGCGCGGCACCGTCGACACGGCCAAGCGTCAGGCCGCCTGGAAGAGCCTGGCGGACCGGGTCCTCGCGGATCGTCCCGTCGTCTACCTGCTGCACCGAAAGCTGCTCTGGGCCTACGCGAACAAGCTCACCGGGTTCGTCGCCTACCCGGACGGGCTCGCCCGGTTCACGGGGTTGAAGCTGAACTGATGCTGCGGTTCCTCGCAAGACGCTTGGCGCTCGCGGTCCCGACCCTGATCCTGGCCTCGATGATCATCTTCGCCCTGCAGCAATTGCTGCCGGGCGACACCGCGACCGCTTTGTCCGGCGAGGAGCGCGACCCGGAGGTGATCGCGTTCATCCGCGACAAGTACCACCTCGATCGGCCGCTCCCCGTTCGCTACGGCTACTGGGCGGCGGGCGTCCTCGGCGGCGATCTCGGCGAATCGATCCGCCTGCAGAAGCCGGTCTCGGAACTCGTCGCCGAGAAGCTGCCGGTGACGCTGGAGCTCGCCTGCCTCGCCATGCTGGTGGCGCTCGCCATCGGCGTGCCGATGGGCATCCTCTCGGCGGTCCGGCGCGGCACCTGGGCCGACACGCTGGCCAACGGCGTCGCGCTCTGGGGCCTGTCGATCCCGAACTTCTGGCTCGGCATCCTGATGATCCTGCTGTTCTCGGTGCAGCTCGGCTGGCTGCCGGCCTCCGGCTACGTGCCGCCCTCCGAGAGCTTGTGGGAGAACCTCAAGGCGATGGCGATGCCGGCCTTCGTGCTCGGCAACGCGATCAGCGCGGTGATGATGCGCCACACCCGGGCGGCGATGCTCGGCGTGCTCGGCTCCGACTACGTCCGCACGGCGCGCGCCAAAGGCGTCTCGCCTCTGCGGCTCGTGCTGCGGCATGCGCTGCCCAACGCCGCGATCCCGATCATCACGCTCGGTGCCCTCGAGTTCGGGCAGCTGCTGTCCGGCGCGGTTCTGACCGAGCAGATCTTCTCGGTGCCGGGCTTCGGGAAGCTGATGGTCGACGCCGTGTTCAATCGCGACTTCGCCACCGTGCAGGGCGTCGTGATCTGCACCGCCGCCACCTATGTCGGCCTCAACCTCGCCACGGACGTGCTGGCGGCGGTCGTCAACCCGAAGCTGAGGCGGGCATGAGCGGGATCGATCGCGACGGCGCCGCGCTCCTGCCGTCCCCCACGGTGGCGGGGGGACGACGGGTGCCTCTGCCCCGCGAGCCCGGTACGCTCCGCGCCTTCTGGCGCCGGCTGCGGGCGCGGCGGAGTGCCGTCGTCGGGTTGGTCATCGTCGTCGGGCTCGTCCTGATGGCGGTGTTCGCTGCATGGATCGCGCCCTACGACCCGACGGAGACCGATTGGGGCGCGGTGCGAGCCGCCCCGTCGCTCGCCCACCCGTTCGGCGGCGACGAGGTCGGGCGCGACGTGCTCGCGCGCATCGTCTACGGGGCGCGGGCCTCGCTCGGTGCCGGCCTCGTCTCGGTGGCGCTCGCCGTCTCGCTCGGCCTGCCGCTGGGGCTCGTCGCCGGCTATGCCGGCGGCTGGGTCGACGGGGCGATCATGCGGCTCACCGATGCGTTGCTGGCGATCCCGTTCCTGATCCTGGCGATCGCGCTCGCCGCCTTCCTCGGTCCGAGCCTGACCAACGCCATGGTGGCGATCGGCCTGTCGGCGACCTCCACCTTCGTCCGGCTCACCCGCGCGCAGGTCCAGGCGGTGGCGGCGGAGGAGTTCGTGGAGGCGGCGCGCTCGGTCGGCAACCCGCCCTGGCGGATCGCGCTGGTGCACATCCTGCCCAACATCGTGCCGGCGATCCTGGTGCAGGCGACGCTCACCATCGCGGCGGCGATCATCGCCGAGGCGAGCCTGTCGTTCCTGGGGCTCGGCCAGCAGCCGCCCGAGCCGAGCTGGGGCGCGATGCTCAACGTCGCCAAGAACTTCCTCGACCAGGCGCCGTGGATGGCGATCTGGCCCGGGCTGTCGATCTTCCTCGCCGTGCTCGGCTTCAACCTGTTCGGCGACGGGCTCCGCGACGCCCTCGATCCGAGAGGCAGGACCTGATGGCGGCGGAGATGGGCGGCGCCCCCCTCCTCGAGGTCCGCGACCTCGCGGTCGCCTTCGACACCGACGGCGGTGCCGTCCACGCCGTCAACGGCGTGTCCTACGCGCTTCGCGAGGGCGAGACGCTCGGAATCGTCGGCGAATCCGGCTCGGGCAAGAGCGTGCACGTGCTGGCGATGCTCGGGCTGATCCCGCGCCCGCCGGGCCGGATCACCGGCGGGCAGGTGCTGTTCCAGGGGCGCGACCTCCTGAGCCTTCCCGAGAAGGCCCTGCGCCGGGTGCGCGGCGGCGAGATCGGGTTCGTGTTCCAGGACCCGATGAGCTCGCTCAACCCCGGCATGACCGTGGCGGCGCAGATCATCGAGCCGCTGCGCATCCATCTCGGCCTCGACCGCCGCGCCGCCCGCGCGCGGGCACGGGAGCTCCTCGACCTCGTCCGCATCCCGAATGCGGCCGGCCGCCTCGACCAGTACCCGCACGAGTTCTCCGGCGGCCAGCGCCAGCGCGTGATGATCGCCGTCGGCATCGCATGCCGGCCGAAGATCCTCATCGCCGACGAGGCGACGACGGCCCTCGACGTGACGGTGCAGGCCGAGATCGTCGCGCTGGTCCAGGACCTGAAGCGCGAGATCGGCATGGCGATCATCTGGATCACCCACGATCTGGGCGTAGTCGCCGGCATCAGCGACACGGTGCAGGTGATGTATGCCGGGCGCATCCTCGAGCGCGGCCCGGTGGACGACATCTTCGCCGACCCGCGCAGCGCCTACACCCTCGGTCTGCTGCGCTCGCTGCCCGACCTCACACGGGGGCGGGCCGGACGCGGGCGCCTTCGCCAGATCGAGGGCGCTCCGCCGGACATGCGCTTCCCGCCGCCCGGCGACCCGTTCGCGCCGCGCAACGCCTACGCGACCGCCCGCTGCCGCTCCGAGATGCCTCCGCTGGTCCAGGCGAAGGGCGCCGCGCCGGGTCATCTCGTGGCCGCCTGGTACGACCTTCCCGAAATCCTCTCCCACGAAGCGGAGCGTGCGCGGTGATGCGGGCTCCGGACGAACCGATCATCTCGGTGCGCAACCTGTCGAAGCACTATCCGCTGCGGTCGTGGTGGGGCGGCAAGGGGTCCGTGTTCCGGGCGGTGGAGAATGTCAGCTTCGACATCCGCCCCGGCGAGACCCTGGGGCTCGTCGGCGAGTCCGGCTCGGGGAAGTCCACGATCGGTCGCGCCGTGACCATGCTGAACCCGCCGACCGAAGGCAGCGTCGCCTTCGAAGGCACGGACCTGGCCATGCTTTCGGCCAAGGCGATGCGCGCGAAACGCGCCCGGATCCAGACCGTGTTCCAGGATCCCTACGCGGCTTTGAACCCGCGGATGAGCGTCGGCGACTACGTCTCCGAGGCGTTCAAGCTGCACCGGCCCGACATGAGCCGTGCCGAGCGCCGCGAGGCGGTGGCCGGGCTGTTCGAGCGCGTCGGACTGGAGCCGCGTTTCGCCGGGCGGTTCCCGCACCAGTTCTCCGGCGGCCAGCGCCAGCGCGTCTGCATCGCCCGCGCCATCGCGCTCAAACCGAGCTTCATCGTCGCCGACGAGCCGATCGCGGCGCTCGACGTCTCGATCCAGGCCCAGGTGGTCAACTTGTTGCAGGACCTGCAGGCCGAGCTCGGCCTGTCCTACCTCTTCATCTCCCACGACCTGCGCATGGTGCGCTACCTGTGCCACCGGGTCGCCGTGCTCTGGCGCGGCCGCATCGTCGAGCTGGCCGAGAGCGACGCGCTTTACGACGACCCGCGCCATCCTTACACCCGCCGCCTGCTCGGCGCCGTACCGGTGCCTGTGCCGGCGGTCGAGCGGGCGCGCCTGGCCGCCGAGAGCGCCGCACCGGCTTCCGCCATCGCCGAAGGCGGCGACCTCGTCGAGGTCGCGCCCGGCCATTGGGTCGCCACCCCACCTGAGGATCGCCCATGAGGAATTTCGAGGGACCGGGCCGCTCGCCCGTCTACGCGGCGCAGGCCGCGGTCGCGACCTCGCATCCGGCCTCGACGTTGGTGGCGATCGAGACCCTGCGCGCGGGCGGCAACGCCGTCGACGCGGCGATCGCGGCGGTGGCGGTGCAATGCGTCGTCGACCCGCTGATGACCGGCATCGGCGGCGACTGCTTCGCGCTGTATGCGCCCAAGGGCGCCTCGGTGCCGGTGGCGATCGACGGCTCCGGCCGCAGCCCGGCGGCGGCCGACGCCGCGTGGTACCGCGAACACGGCGTCGCGATCGAGCCGGATTCCCCGCACGCGGTGACCGTGCCCGGGGCGGTGGCGGCGTGGCAGAAGCTCGTCGACGACCACGGCACCCGTTCGCTCGGCGAGCTGCTGCAGCCGGCGATCCGGCTCGCCGAGGAGGGCTTTCCCGTCCAGCCGCGGGTCGGCTGGGACTGGGCGCGCAACGTCGCCCGCGTCGCAGGCGATCCCCATGCCGCCGCCACCTACCTCGTCGACGGCCGCGCGCCCGCGATCGGCACGGTGGTGCGATTGGAAGAACTCGCCGCGACGCTCCGGCGGATCGCCCGCGACGGCGCGCGCGGTTTCTACGAGGGGCCGGTGGCCGACGACCTCGTCGGCCACCTGCGGCAACTCGGCGGCCTCCACACCCTGGAGGATTTCGCGCGCGCCGCACCGGACGTGGTCACCCCGATCAGCACGCGCTACCGCGGCTACGACGTCTACGAGTGCCCGCCCGCCGGCCAGGGGCTCGCGGCGCTGATGATGCTCAACGTGCTGAAGCCCTTCGACGTGGCGGGGCTCTCGGACCTCGACCGAGTCCACCTCTTCGCCGAAGCCTGCAAGCAGGGCTACCACCACCGCGACGCGCTGTTCGGCGACCCGGCGCTCCAGGCGATCCCGGTGGAGCACCTGCTTTCCGACGCCTGGCAGGCCGCCGCCCACGGGGCGATCGACATGGGCCGGGCGCAAGCGCCCACGCTTTATCCCGAGATCCGCGCCGAGGTCGCGGCCCGCGCGCACAAGGACACGGTCTACCTCTGCGTGGTCGACCGGGACGGCAACGCGATCTCGCTGATCAACTCGATCTTCCAGGGCTTCGGCTCCGGCATCCTCGGGCCGTCGAGCGGCGTGCTGCTGCACAACCGCGGCCTTTCGTTCCGCACGGAAGCCGGCCACCCCAACACGATCGGCCCGTCCAAGCGCCCGATGCACACCATCATCCCCGGCATGCTGATGCGGAACGGTCGCGCGGTCGCGCCCTTCGGCGTGATGGGCGGGCACTACCAGGCGATGGGCCACGTCGAGCTGCTGACCGGGCTGATCGACCGCGGCCTGGACCCGCAAGAGGCGCTCGATGCACCACGCAGCTTCGCCTACGGCGGTACCCTGGAACTCGAAGGCGGCCTCTCCGGCCTCTCCGCCGAGCTGAAGGGCCGCGGCCACGACGCACTCCCCGCGCCCCTGCCGCTCGGCGGCGGTCAGGTGATCTGGATCGACCATGAAGCGGGCATGCTCGCGGCCGGGTCGGACCCCCGCAAGGATGGCAGCGCGCTGGGTTACTGAGGCCGCTCGACGCTTGGTCTGCGCCGGGTCGGGACTCCGATGCCGGATCGTGAGACAGCAAAGTGGGCTCCAGTCGCGACACCGTTGACCTGCCGGTGACAGATCAAGAGCACAGTGCTTTCGAACCGGGCTCGGGGCCGGTTCGCTGGAGAGATGAACGAAGCACCCGTCATCCCGCGATCAGATCGGGGGCGGGCCTGCTTTTTTGGTAGCGCTCCATTGAGTGCCTGCTAACTGCAAGCCGACACCCTTGGACGCATGTCGAAGCGTACCAAGCGAGCTACACGAGCCCTTCTCTGGATGGCGGCGTTGACCCTCTGCGGTTTCGCAGCGGTCATGCTGATGCAAGCCAACCGACCGCCGGATCAGGTAGCAAGGCGGACGACGGACGGAGATCCGATCACGACCGGCTCGATACAGCCCGCACCCATGCGCTGGTGTGGAGCGGCTGCGTGGTGTCGGTGATAAGTTTTCGTCGATCGCAACCCAATCAATGCCAGCAAGAAATGCAATGCCAGCAAGAAATGGCTTTTTTATTTTTGATCCGTGTTGAACACGGACAGCATCAACCGCGTTTGAACTCCGATTACCAGGATCGGAGAAACGCAATATGCGCACCAAGACATTCGCTATCGCAGCCTCGCTCGTTCTGTCGCTCTCGGGTGCCGCATTGGCTCAGACTGCTGCTGGGAGCGGAAGCACCGAGGGCAATATGAACAACCCCGGCAGTGTGAAGAGCAATTCCGAAAAGGGCTCGACAGGTTCGGCGACTGGAGCCGCGATGGGTGCCGATCGCATGGCAGCACCTGGCGCCAGCGGTGGCGCTTCCACTGCCGCCACCGGAGCGCCGGCTGGAAGCACGGGTGGCAACGGTGTGACCGGAAGCGGCGCTGCTCCCAGCGGTAAGTAAGGACGACGGTCCCGCCAGCCCGTAATTGGTTCGGGCTGCGGGACTGCCTTTTATGGCGATCCACTTTCATTCCGATCCGGACGAAGGATTCGGGAAGCTACCCCGCGCCCCTGGAGGCGTTCCCGTTCGGATTGGTTCCGGGGGTAGCGGTGGGGGCAGCGATCTGGTTCGATGGCGCGCTATCAAAGGAGAGCGCGATCTCGACCCGGACAGCCTCGTCTTCATCGACGAGACCGCTGCCGCGATGACCATGGTGCGGCCCTACGATCGATACGGACAGGGCGAGCGCTGCCGGATCTGCATGCCGTACGGGCACGACTAGACCACCACCGTCACCGCTGCCCTTCGCACGAGCGGCCTCGTCGCCACCACCCTGTTCAATGGTGCGACGACCGGCGAGCGCTTCCTGGCTTACGTTTCTGACATGCTAATCCCGATACTGAAGCGTGGCGATCCTGTCATCTGCAATGACTTGAGCGTCCACAAGGTGGCCGGGGTGAGGGAGACAATCGAGGCGGCGGGTGCCCACCTCCTCTATCTCCCGCCCGACAGCCCGGACTTCAACCCGTGTATGGATGGCTCCTGCGGGTCAAGGATGTCGGATCGGTTCGGGTGAACTGGTCGGTTGCGGCCATGTATACGGCGTCTGATCTGCAGCGGGATCGCTGCGCGCCCTGATGAAGTCCGCTTGGAGAACAGGTCCCACTCAATCGAGCGCGCTCGAAGCGCTTCGGATTGATCGGGGTGTCCTGGTTCTTCCTCTCCGTTTGTTCGCCATCACCTCAC